>CAYZQZ010000375.1:0-4463 GCA_964480235.1 uncultured Reyranella sp.
AAGAAGCTCGACGTCGCGTAATGGAAATGCGTGGAGATCCAATGCTCGGCATCGTCGGCGACCGGATCGCCGACCGAGCGTGTCCAGTGTCGGATCGTGCTGGTGCCCATGACCACCAGAACGATGCCGCCGATGCCACGCAGCCACGCCTCGTTGCGCGCGACGAACTCGATGACGAAGGACAGGCCGAAGGCCGCGACCGCTCCGAACACCGCGTCGCCCGCCGCTGCGCCGACGCCGGTAAGATAGCCCGCGACGGCGCCGACCGTGATCGAGCGGCGAATGCACAGCGCCGCCGCCGGTCCCACCGGCACCGCGATCACGAAGCCGATCACCACGCCTTCGATCAGGAGCATCAGCGGGTTGAAGACGAAGGCCGGAACCTGCATTGCGCCTACAATCTCTCGGCCGCGAAGCGTCGTGGCGGCGCGACGAGGCGATCCTGGGCGGCAACGATCTGCAGTTCGCGCTCGCCCATGGCCTGGGTGGTCTCGAGAACGGCGTACACCGACGCGGCCGCCTTCTCGAGCGCGCTGCCGATGCTGCGATCCTGCAGCCAATGGGCGGTGAAGAGTGCCGCCACCATGTCTCCGGTGCCGTTGGGCATGATGTCGAAGCCGATCAGCGGCGTGGCGATCCGCCAGGCCGCGTCGCCGGTCACGGCCAGCATCTCGATCTGACCGGCCGGGGCATCGGCCCGGATCAGGCTGGTGAGCAGGGCCAGTCGCGGACCCTTCAGCAGCGTGCGCACCGCCGCCAGTGCCTCCGGCATGGTCCTGACCTTGGCTCCCGTCAGGTGCTCCAGTTCGAAATGGTTGGGCGTGATCAGGTCCGCAGCGGGAATGGCACGCTCGCGAAAGAAGGCGTCGATGCCCGGCCGGACATAGATGCCGGTATCGGTGTCGCCCAGCACCGGATCGCAGCACCAGACGGCGCGCGGGTTGGCGGCGCGCACCTTGGCAGCGGTCTGCAGCACGACGTCTGCCAGGGCCGCGTCGCCGACATAGCCGGTGAGCAGGGCGTCGCACTTGGGAAACATGCCCAGGGCCTCGATGCCGTGGACGATGTCGGCGACCTGTTCGGCGGGCGCAGCGCGGCCCTTCCACGCGCCATAGCCGGTGTGGTTCGAGAACTCGACCGTATTCACCGCCCAGACCTCATGGCCCAATCGTTGCAGAGGGAAAGTCGCTGCCCGATTGCCGACATAGCCGTAGGCGACATGGCTCTGAAGCGAGAGGAAGCGCATGGCCGAAGGCACCTTGCCACAAGGAGACCCCTCATTATAGTCCGCCGCGATTTCGAGGAGCCTTTATGTCGACAGCAGTCCGTCCGCGCCGCAGCGTGCTTTACATGCCGGGTGCCAACACCCGTGCGCTCGAAAAAGCGCGCAGCCTGCCTGCAGACGCTCTGATCTTCGACCTCGAGGACGCGGTCGCGCCGGACGCCAAGGAGGCGGCCCGTGGCAACGTCGTGACTGCGGCCAAGAGCAGGAGCTACGGCAAGCGCGAAATCGCTATCCGCTGCAATGGGCTGGGCACGCCCTGGGGCAAGGCCGATGTCGCGGCGATCGCGACGTCGGGGGCCGACGCGATACTGGTGCCCAAGGTCGAAAGCGCCGCCGATGTGGCCTCGATCGTCGGTCTGCTCGACCAGGCCGGAGCGCCGTCGTCGATGGCGGTGTGGGCGATGATGGAAACACCCCGGGGAATCCTGAAGGCGGATGAGGTCGCGGGATCGCACAAGCGGCTGACGCTGTTCGTCATGGGCACCAACGACCTGGTGAAGGACATGAAGGCGCGGCACACGCCGATGCGCCTGCCGATGGTGACCGCGCTCGGTCTGGGGATGCTGGCCGCCCGCGCGCACGGGCTCACGATCCTCGACGGCGTCTACAACGACATCCAGGACGCCGAGGGCTTCAAGGCGGTGTGCCGGCAGGGCCTCGAGATGGGCTTCGACGGCAAGACCCTGATCCATCCCAGCCAGGTCGAGCCGTGCAACGAGATCTTCGCGCCCTCGATGGCGGAACTGGAAATGGCAGGCAAGATCGTCGCCGCCTTCAAGACGGCGCAGGCCGAGGGCAGGGGCGTCGTCACCGTCGACGGCCGCATGATCGAAAATCTCCATGTCGAGCAGGCCGAGCGCGCACTGGCGCTGGCGGCCGCGATCAAGGAGCTGCAGGCGGCATGAGCAACCAACCCAAGAGCACCAAGAACAAGCTGCAGTCGGGCAATTTCTTCGAGGACTTCAAGGTCGGCCAGGAATTTCGGCACGCCACGCCGCGTACGCTGACCGAAGCCGATGCAGCGCTCAATGTCGGCCTTTACGGCTCGCGCTTCGCCGTCAATTCGTCCGACGTTTTCGCGCGCGCGATCGGCTTTCCGAGAGCGCCGCTCGACGACATGCTGGTGTTCCATGTCGTGATCGGCAAGACGGTCAACGACATCTCGCTCAATGCCGTGGCGAATCTGGGCTATGCCGAGTTCCGCTTCGGCGTCCCGGTGTTTCCCGGCGATACCCTGTCGGTCAGGTCGACGGTGCTCGGCCTGCGCGAGAATTCCAACCGCGCCAGCGGCGTCGTCTGGGTGCGCTCGGTGGGCGTCAACCAGCGCGGCGAGATGGTGCTCGATTATGTGCGCTGGGTGATGGTGCACAAGCGCGACCACAATGCCGCGGTATCGGCACCGGTCGTGCCGAAGACGGCGCCGTCGGTGCAAGCCGCCGACCTCATCGTGCCGGATGGCCTGCAAATGCGGGGATATGACGATGAGGCCGCCGGATCGCCGTATCGCTGGGAAGACTACGAGCCGGGCGAACGCATCGACCATGTGAGCGGCATCACGCTGGAGGATTCCGACCACATGTTCTCGACGCGGCTGTATCAGAACACCGCGCGGGTGCATTTCGACGCCTATGCCGGGAAGAACACGCGCTTCGGCCGTCGCCTGGCCTATGGCGGGCACATAATTTCGCTGGCCCGCGCGCTGTCCTTCAACGGCCTGGCCAATGGTTTCCGGGTCGCGGCCTTCAACGGCGGCAGCCATGTCGGTCCGACCTTCGGCGGCGACACGATCTACGCCTGGTCCGAGATCCTGGAACGGGCCGAGCTGCCGGGCCGCAAGGATATCGGGGCACTCCGGGTGCGGACCTACGCCTCCAAAGACTGCCCCTCCAGCGAATGGCCGGGCAAAGGCCCCGACGGCAAGTATCATCCTGCCGTGGTGCTCGATCTGGACTACTGGCTGCTCCTGCCGCGCCGCTAATTTCGCTGGGAAATCCAGCACTTAACCGCCGTGCGGGACCGACTTTCGTTGACATGGGGTTGCCGGGCGCTAAAACCGTTCCCACCTAGGTGAACAAAGGTTTTTGCGCGATGAGCGTCGCCAATCGGCCGACCAACCGGCCGCTTTCTCCCCACCTGCAGATCTACCGGTGGCAACTCACGTCGGTGCTGTCGATCCTCCATCGCGCGACCGGCATCGCGCTCGCGGTCGGCGCCCTCTACCTCGCGACGTGGGTGATCTACGCGGCGTCCAACGCCAAGGCGTACGAGCTTTTCCAGGGGTTCAACACTTCGATCGTCGGACGCATCATTCTCGGCGGCTGGCTGTTCAGCGCCTACTACCACCTTTGCAACGGCATCCGTCACCTGTTCTGGGACGCGGGCTACGGCTTCGAACTCAAGGACGCCTACCGCTCGGGCTGGATCGTCGTTGTCGTTTCGCTCATCGCCACGGTCCTGTCCTGGATCGTCGGCCTGAAGCTGATCTAGGGAGGCTCTGATGGAAGATCGCAGGACGCCTCTCGCCCGGGCCCGCGGCCTCGGTTCGGCCAAGGATGGGCTTCATCACTGGTGGATCCAGCGCCTGACGGCGATCGCGCTGATCCCGCTGGTCGTCTGGTTCGCCATCTCGCTGGTGATGCTGAGCGGCGCCGACTTCAACATGGTGCGCGCCTGGATCGGCTCGCCTCTGGTCATGGTGCTGCTGATCCTGACGATCGGCGTCGGCCTGCATCACGCCCAGCTCGGCCTGCAGGTCGTCTGGGAGGACTACACCGCGGGCGCCACGCGCGTGGCGATGATCGTGTTGACCAAGTTCGTCGCAGCGGTCTTTGGCCTCGGCGCCATCGTCGCCATCCTGCGTATCGGTTTCGGAGGCTGATCATGGCCGAGAGTAACGGCAAGGCAAACGGCGCGGCAGCCGGCACCATCAACATCGGCAACACCGCCTACACGGTCATCGATCACGAATACGACGTGGTCGTGGTCGGCGCGGGCGGTTCGGGCCTGCGTGCCACGTTCGGCATGGCCAACAAGGGCTTCAAGACCGCCTGCATCACCAAGGTATTCCCGACCCGCAGCCACACCGTGGCGGCGCAGGGCGGCATCTCGGCGGCGCTCGGCAACATGGGCCCCGACGACTGGCGCTGGCACATGTACGACACGGTCAAGGGCTCCGACT
>CAYZQZ010000376.1:0-4433 GCA_964480235.1 uncultured Reyranella sp.
AGGAGTATGGCACCGGCTCGTCGCGCGACTGGGCGGCCAAGGGCGTCAATCTGCTCGGCGTGAAGGCCGTGGTGTGCGAGACCTTCGAGCGCATTCATCGCTCGAACCTGGTCGGCATGGGCGTGCTGCCGCTTCAGTTCAAGCCCGGCATGACGCGCAAGACGCTGAACCTCACCGGCCACGAGACTTTCGACATCTCGGGCATCGAGAGCGGACTGCGTCCGGGCATGGACATCCCGATGACCATCCACCGCCGCGACGGCACCGCCGAAAAGGTGATGCTGACCTGCCGGATCGATACCGCCGAGGAGATCGAGTACTTCAAGAACGGCGGCGTGCTGCATTACGTGCTGCGCAATCTGGCGGCATAGGAACGATCCCGACCATGGCGACGGGGACTGGACCAACAGGACTGGTTGGTCACTTCGTCGCCATGGCCCGCAACAACGCGTGGGCCAATCACCGTCTGCTGACGGCCTGCGAGGCGTTGACGCCGGAAGAGTTCGCGGCGGCGCGCACGAGCTTCTTCCCGTCGCTCCGGCTGACCTTCAATCACATCTACGACGTCGATCTCTACTATCTTGCCGCCCTCGAGGGCGGCGATGCGATCGGCCGCATCGAGGCGCCGGACTCCGACTTCGCCGACGCGCGCTCGATGCGGCTGGCCCAGACCGCGACCGACAAGCGTCTGATCGCCTTCTGCGAGCGGCAGACCGAGGCGTCGTTGCAACAGGATTGGCGCCTGCCGCGGCTCAACCGAATGCCGCCGCCGTCGCGGGTGGCCGCGATTCTTGAACATGTTTTCCAGCACGACATCCATCATCGTGGCCAGGCCCACGCCATGCTGGCCGGCACGCGCGTGAAGCCGCCGCAGCTCGACGAGTTCTTCCTCGCCGGCGAGGAGGCCTTGCGCCGCGACGAGCTGATCGCCCTGGGGCTGTCCCCAAGCTGATGAAGCCGCGCGCTTCCTTCGCCGGCGCCGCGATCGAGGTGAGCGACCTCAAGCGCTCCGTCGCCTTCCATCGCCTGTGGCTGCCGACCTTGGGCTTCCATCGTGTCTGGACGAGCCCCGATCGCGTGCTGTGGGCGCGCGGCTACGATCACTTCGTGATGCGCCAGGCCCAGCACGGCGTCACCTACGGTCCGGGAGCGCTGTGGCTCGCGGTCTCTGCCGAGAGCCGCGCCCAGGTCGACCAGATCTATGCCGATCTGCGTGAGGCCGGGGCGGAGATCCTGCAGCCGCCCAAGGAGCTCGACTACTTCGCGCCGGGCTACTACTCGGTCGGCTTCCGCGATCCCGACGGCGTGCCGATCGAGGTGGCGCACCGCTGGAACGAGCTGCCGGACCTCGCCGATGCCGACAAGGTCGAGGTCCCGGGCCACGGCGTCACGCTGGGCGGCTATTTCTTCAAGCCGCTGACTGGCCAGCCGCCGCATCCGGCGCTGATCCTGCTGCACGGCTTCGCCGGCCACGCGCACAATCTGATCGGCTTGGCGCGCCGTGCGTCGGCAAACGGTTACGCGACCCTGGCCCTGTCGCTGCGCGGCTGGCTGGGCTCGGAGGGCGAGACCGATTCCGGCCTCCGCCAGCCGCTCGACGTGCTGGCCGCGATCGACTGGATGGCCAAGCGGCCGCTGGTCGACCGCCGGCGCATTGCCCTGGTCGGCGCCTCGATGGGAGGCCAGGTGGCGCTGCTTGCGGCGGCGCACAAGCCCAATATCGCCGCCGTCGCCGCCTACTTCCCGCCGACCGACCTGACGCGCTGGTACAAGGCGGTGCCGGAGATGCGCGACTATCTCGACGACCTGTGCGGCCCGGAGGGCCTGCCGGTGCGCTCGCCGATCCTGCGGGTGGCGCAGATCGACGTGCCGGTGCTGCTGATTCACGGCGACAAGGACGAGAACGTGCCGATCGAGCAGACCACCGCCATGGCGGAAGCGCTCAAGACCCACGGCAAGGAAGTCGAGACGTTCATTCTACCAGGCGCAACGCACTATTTTTCCGAGCAGGAATACGCCGCAGCGTTGCGTAAACTCTTCGACTTCCTGCGTCGTCACCTCACCCGGAGCTAGTCTTTCAATGCGCGTCTCGGAAGCCATCAACTCGCGCCGCTCGATGCGGGTGTTCAAGCCCGATCCGGTGCCGAAGGCCGATATCGAATGGATCATCACCAACGCCAACCGCGCGGCCTCCAACGGCAACCTGCAGCCGTGGAAGCTCTACGTGACGACCGGCGCGGCGCGCAAACGCCTGTCGGCGGCCATCCTCAAGGCGATGGACGAGGGCGATAACGGCCCCGGTGCCGAATACAACGTCTATCCCAAGGAATTCGCACCGGTGTACGACGCCCGCCGCAAGCTGGTCGGCAAGCAGCTCTATACGCTGCTCGGCGTGCCGCGCGGCGATGCCGCCGGCATGCTGAAGCAGTTTCGCAAGAACTACGACTTCTTCGATGCCCCGGTCGGCATGATCCTCTGCGTCGATCGCGGCATGGGCAACGGCCAGTGGATCGACTGCGGCATCTTCCTCGACCAGCTGATGCTGCTCGCCCGCGAGAAGGGCCTGCATACCTGCCCGCAGGCCGCGTTCAGCCGCTACCAGCACGTGGTTCGTCGCGAGCTGAAGATACCCGACGAGCAGGTCGTGATCTGCGGCCTGGCGCTTGGCCATGCCGATCCCGACGAAGTGCCGAACAATCTCATCACCGAACGCGCACCGATACAGGACTTCACGACCTGGTTCAGCGAATGAGGGGCGTGAGCGAATGAAGGGATCACGGACCGATCTCGTCATCGCCGCCGCCTTCTGCGGCACGGTCGGTCTCTACGACACCCTCTACGTAGTCTTCATGCTGTCGGGCGGGCCGGTGATCGGGCCCGAGCTGAAAGTGCTGTTCCCCGACTTCCTCGTCTATTGGGCGGCCGCCCGTGCCTGGCTCGAGGGCAAGCTGGCGATCGTCTACGACATCGACGTCTTTACCACCTATCAGAACGCGCTGTTCGCCGACCGCTTTCCCAACGTGGTTCACTTCCGGCCGTTCTTCTATCCGCCGATCTGGTTGCTGATGCTGGTGCCGTTCGGTCTGCTGGGCGTCGCCAAGGCGTACGGCGCCTTCATCACCGGGACGATGGCGCTCGCCACGGCAGCCGAGGTCAGGCGCGATCCGTGGGGCTGGCTCGTCGTGCTGGTCTCGCCCGCCGCGGTCTGGGTCGTGCTGGCGGGTCAGAACACGTTTCTCAGCGTTGCGCTGTTCTATGGCGGCCTCCATCTGCTCGCCCGGTCGCCGGTGTGGGCCGGCGTTCTGCTGGGACTGCTGAGCTACAAGCCGCAGATCTGGGTGCTGGTACCGCTCGCCCTGCTGGCGGCGCGGCAATGGCGGGCGCTCGCCTCGATGGCTTTGACCGTACTCGTGCTGATGCTGGCGTCGGCCGCGGTGTTCGGGCCGGTCTTCTGGCTCGCCTTCCTCGATGCCGCCCGCGAGGCCGCGGGGCCGCGGGTGGTCGAGGAGATGTTCGAGCGCATCTTCATGCACATGACGACTCTGCTGGCCGCCGCCCGCATCGTGGGCCTTCCGCCGGCGGTCAGCGGCCTGGTCCAGGCTGCAGGCGCGCTGCTCGCCGTGGCGGCCGCGTGGTTATCCTTTAGTCGAAAGGGACAGAGTGACGCACGGATCGCGGTGCTGGCGACGGCGACGTTCCTGGTCTCGCCTTACACGCTGAACTACGACCTGCTGCTGCTGATGCCGGCGGCGGTAGCGATGTTCCGCCTCGGAATCGCCGATGGTTTCAGGCCGATGGAGCGGCTGGTGCTGCTCATGCTGTGGCTCATTCCGACACTCGGCATGATCCTCAATCGTCTCGACCTGCCGCTGATGCCGCTCGTCATCCTGGCTTTCGGCTGGTTTGCGTGGCAGCGCTTGGGCGCGCTAAAACCCGCTCAATCCAGCCATTAAGGCACTGCGGGAGAGGGAACGCCATGAGCGACGAACTGATCGCCGTCACCCCGGATTGGGCCAAGCGCGCCTATGTCGACGAGGCCAAGTACAGGTCGATGTACGAGGCATCGGTCAAGGATCCGGTGAAATTCTGGGCCGAGCACGGCAAGCGCATCGACTGGATCAAGCCGTACAGCCCCGGCGCCGTACGCGACGTCGACTACACCGGCCAGGTCCGCATCCGCTGGTTCCATGACGGCGTGCTGAACGTCTCGGCCAACTGCGTCGACCGCCACCTCGCCAAGCGCGGCGAGCAGACCGCGATCATCTGGGAAGGCGACGACCCGTCGAAGAGCAGGAAGATCTCCTATCGCGAGCTGCATGCCGAGGTCTGTCGCATGGCCAACGCGCTGAAGGAGCTCGGCGTCAAGAAGGGCGACCGCGTCACGATCTACCTGCCGATGATCCCCGAGGCCGCCTACGCGATGCTGGCCTGCG
>CAYZQZ010000377.1:0-4414 GCA_964480235.1 uncultured Reyranella sp.
GAACTCGGCCGCCTGCTTGATCGAGTTGGTGGTGTCACCGCCCGCGTTGGCAAGGCCCACGATCTTGGCTTTCGAGGCCTGTGCCTGCAGCAGGAACGAGGAAAAGTCCTGGGTGTTCAACGGGTGCCGTACCTTGCCCACCACCTTGCCGCCGTTTTTCTGTACAACCGCCTCGGTATCGCGCTCGAGGGCATGGCCGAAGGCGTAGTCGGCGGTGAGGAAGAACCAGCTGTCGCCGCCGGCCTTGACCAGCGCTTCGCCGGTCACGTGCGCGAGCGCATAGGTGTCGTAGACCCAGTGTGCGCCGGTCGCCGAGCAGGCCGGGCCCGTCAGATCGGCCGAGGCGGCGCCCGTGTTGATGTCGATCAGGCCCTTTTCCTGGCTGATCTTGCGCACCGCCAGCGCCACCGAGGAGGTGCCGAGGCCGGTGATCATCTTGACGCCGGCGACGTCGTACCACTTGCGCGCGATGGCTGCGCCGACGTCGGGCTTGGTCTGATGGTCGGCCGACAGGATTTCGACCGAGCGGCCGTTGACCTTCCCGCCCACGTCCTCGATGGCCATCTGCATGGCCTCGACCTCGCCCGCAGTCAGATCGCCATAGACCCCGGAGAAGCCGTCCATCACGGCGATCTTGAGCGGCGCGGGCTGCGCCTGCACCTGGCCGATGGCCACGAGGCCGACCGCGGTCAGCCCGGTCACGGCCGCAACCAAGCCAGCGTAGCGGACTGCATTTGCAATCTTCATACGTAAATCCTCCCAGACATGCGGCCCTGGCCGCAGAGGCGCGAACTTAGCCCCGCTGGACAGAGAGGCAAAGCTCCGATTAAGTCGCGCCATCGCGAGGGAGGCGATGGCAGAACAAGAATCAATCCTCGAGGCTCAGGGCCTGACGAAGGAGTTCAAGGGGTTCGTAGCGGTCAAGAACGTCAATCTGCGCGTCCGCCGTCATACGATTCACGCTCTGATCGGACCAAACGGCGCCGGCAAGACGACCTGCTTCAACCTTCTGACGCACTTCCTGACGCCGACGGCAGGTCGCATCCAGTTCAATGGGCGCGACATCACCGGGAGTTCGCCTGCGGCCATCGCGCGCATGGGATTGGCGCGGTCTTTCCAGATTTCGGCTGTATTTCCCCATCTCTCGGTCCGCGAAAATGTCCGTGTCGCCCTGCAGCGCCGGCTCGGCATCTCTTTCCAGTTTTGGCGGTCGGAAGCAGTGCTGCGCGAGCTCGACCAGCGCGCGCTCGAGCTGGTCGAGGCAGTGGGACTGTCGGCCTTCGCCGAATTGCCTGCCGTGGAACTCCCCTATGGCCGCAAGCGCGCTCTCGAGATCGCCACGACGCTCGCCCTGGAGCCCGAGATGATGCTGCTCGATGAGCCGATGGCGGGGCTCGGCCAGGAGGACATCAAGCGCATCGCCCAGCTGATCCGCACGGTTGCCAAGGATCGCACCGTCCTGATGGTCGAGCACAACATGTCGGTCGTGGCCGATCTGTCCGACACGATCACCGTGCTGGCGCGCGGCGAGGTGCTGGCCGAGGGTCCCTACGCGACGGTGTCGAAGAACCCGCTGGTCGTGGAAGCCTATGTCGGTACCGGTCATGGTTGAGACGCTGCTGAAGGTCGACGGCCTGCAGGCCTGGTACGGTGAGTCGCACATCCTGCACGGGGTCGGCTTCGAGATCGGCAAGGGCGAACTGGTGACACTCCTGGGCCGCAACGGCGCGGGCAAGACCACGACCCTGAAGTCGGTCATGGGTATCGTCGAGAAGCGCTCCGGCTCGGTCCGGTTCGAAGGGCGGGAGACTGTCGGTCATCCGTCCGACGTGATCGCCCGGCTCGGGCTCGCCTATTGCCCGGAAGAGCGCGGCATCTTTTCGAGTCTCAATGTCGAGGAGAACCTGATGCTGCCGCCGGCGGTGAAGCCGGGCGGCATGAGCCTCGCCGAGATCTACAAGCTCTTTCCCAATCTCGAGGAGCGCCGCCGCAGCCAGGGCACCAAGCTGTCCGGCGGCGAGCAGCAGATGCTGGCGATCGGCCGCATCCTGCGCACCGGTGCCAACCTGCTCTTGCTCGATGAGCCGACCGAGGGCCTGGCGCCGGTGATCGTTCAGCGTATCGGCGAAATCATCCGCCAGCTCAAGGAGCGCGGCTACACCATCCTGCTGGTCGAGCAGAACTTCCATTTCGCCGCCACCGTCGCCGACCGTCATTATGTGATGGAGGACGGACGGGTTGTCGACATGATCGCCGCTGCCGACGTCGCCCAGAGCATCGGCAAGCTGCAATCCTATCTGGGGGTGTGACGAAGCCATGTTCGAGATCTTCGGCATTTCCTCCCAGCTCCTGTTCAGCCAACTGCTGCTCGGCCTGATCAACGGTGCGTTCTACGCCATGCTGAGCCTTGGCCTTGCCGTGATCTTCGGCATGCTGAACGTCATCAACTTCACGCACGGCGCGCAGTACATGATGGGCGCCTTCGCGGCGTGGCTGCTGCTCGGCATTCTCGACGTACCGTTCTGGTTCGCGTTGGTGCTGTCGCCGCTCATCGTCGGCCTGTTCGGCGTGCTGCTCGAGCGGCTGATGCTGAAGCGCATCTACCATCTCGATCATCTCTACGGTTTCCTGCTGACCTTCGGGTTGGCTTTGGTGATCGAAGGCCTGTTCCAGGCGAAATGGGGTTCCGGCGGCGCGCCCTATCCCAACCCGATCCCGGGTGGCTACAATCTCGGCTTCATGTTCCTGCCGGCCTACCGTGGCTTCGTCGTGGTAGCGGCCCTCGTGATCTGCCTGCTGACCTGGTACGCGATCGAACGCACCAAGCTTGGTGCCTATCTCCGTGCCGCCACTGAAAATCCCACCCTGGTGCGCGCCTTCGGCATCAACGTGCCGCGTCTCATCACCCTGACCTACGGTCTCGGCGTCGGGCTCGCTGCGCTCGCGGGCGTCCTTGCCGCACCCATCCAGCAGGTCTCGGCCCTGATGGGGACGAACCTCGTGCTCGTGGTGTTCGCCGTGGTCGTGATCGGCGGCATGGGCTCGATCATGGGCTCGATCGTCACCGGCTTCGGGCTCGGCCTGATCGAGGGCTTTACGAAGGTGGTCTATCCGCCGGCGTCCAACACGGTGATTTTCGTTGTCATGGCGATCGTGCTTCTGATCAAGCCCGCCGGACTGTTCGGGCAAAGCAAATGAACGGCCGTCTCCTCGCAGCGATCGTCGTGGCGGTACTGGCGCTGGCCGCGCCGTGGTTTGCCTATCCGGTGTTCCTGATGACGGCGCTGTGTTTCGCGCTGTTCGCCGGCGCCTTCAATCTGTTGCTGGGCTACGCCGGCCTGATGAGCTTCGGCCACGCCATGTTCTTCGGCATGGCGGGCTATTTCTTCGGCCATGTCGTCAAGGTCTGGGCGATGCCGCCTGAAGTGGGCATCCTGGCCGGCGTCGCGGGCGCGGCGCTGCTGGGGCTGGTGACCGGCGCTCTGGCGATCCGCCGCCAGGGAATCTATTTCGCGATGATCACGCTCGCCTTCGCGCAGATGATCTACTTCCTCTGCGTGCAGATGCCGTTCACCGGCGGCGAGGATGGGCTGCAGGGCATTACGCGCCGGCCGCTGCTGGGCGGTCTGCTGCCGACCAAGGACGATCGCGTCCTGTACTACGTCGTGCTGGCCATCTTCCTGTTCGGTTACGGCTGCATCTACCGCTTCATCCATTCGCCATTCGGCCAGGTCCTGAAGGCGATCCGCGACAACGAACAGCGTGCGGTGTCGCTGGGCTACGAAGCCGACCGTTACAAGCTCCTGGCCTTCGTGCTCTCGGCGGCCATCGCCGGCCTCGCCGGTGCGACGAAGGCGATGGTCCTGCAGTTCGCCACGCTGACCGACGTCAGTGCGGCGATGTCGGGTGAAGTCGTGCTGATGGCGCTGGTTGGCGGCCTGGGCACGATCACCGGGCCGATCGTCGGCGCGTTCATCATCATCACCATGCAGAACTATCTCGCCTCGTTCGGCGAGTTCGTGCTGGTGATCCAGGGCGCGATTTTCGTGGTGATCGTCATGGCCTTCCGCCGCGGCCTCGTCGGCGAAGTCGTGGCGTTCTGGAAATCGCGTCGCAAGCCCGCCTGAGCGGCGTGTCCAGAGCGCCTACTTGAGGCCGTAGCGCACGAAGGCGAGATCTTCTACTCGCTCAAGGAGGCCCAGATCGTCATCGAGAGCTGGCGGCGCCACTTCAACACCGTGCGGCCTCACGGCTCCCTCGGGTACAGGCCACCGGCGCCGGAGGTCCTCATCCCGGCAAACAGCGCATGGCCAGCTACGCGTGAGCGAAGCGCTCCGCTGGCCATGCTCCCGCTGGCGTCAAACGACGGCTTCTACTAACGTAATACCTGGACCACCTCGTGGGGGCCGATCAG
>CAYZQZ010000378.1:0-4400 GCA_964480235.1 uncultured Reyranella sp.
CGCCTCGAGCCCCTGGCGCGCGATGGCCTGGTCGGTCATGCCGCCGAAGGAGAAGTGATCGCACGCGTCGGCGCGCCCGTACCGCTGCTCGAAGGCACCACGAATCGCCCGGCGGCCGGCGCTGCGCGAGAAGCTGCCGATCACCGCGACCGGTCCCTTGCCGCAGATCGCGATCGTCGGGCCGAAGCTCGAAAAGAACAAGAAGTGGCTCGACTACACGCTGGCGCATGCGGCGGAGAAGATGGGCAAGCATCCGGTCGACGTCATGCTCGACATGGCGGTCGAAGAGGATCTCAAGACCGAGTTCTTCGCGGCTCCTCCCAACGGCAAGATCGAACATCTCAAGGAGATCGTCGACGATCCCTACATCCTGTTCGGCGTGTCGGACGGCGGCGCCCACACCAAGTTCCTGACCGCCGGACGCTATCCGACCGAGACGATCTGCAAGGTCGTTAGGCAACACGGCATGCTGAGCCTGGAAGACGCGCACTGGCGGTTGTCTGCCCTGCCGGCCGAAGTCGCGGGCTTCCATGGCCGCGGCGTCCTGAAGAAGGGCGCGCCAGCCGACATCGTAATCTACGATTACGATGGACTGAAGGTGCTGCCGGACGAGATTGCCCACGACCTGCCGGGCGGCGAGTGGCGACGAATCCAGCGCGCCGAGGGATACAAGTACATCCTGGTGAACGGCGAAGTGACGATGCGCAACGGCCTGCCCACCAACACCCATTCCGGCCGATTGCTGCGGCACGGCGGCCGACCTCACTGAACGGGTCATGCTGAGCAAGCCGTCTGATTTCCTGACGCCCGAGCAAGTGAAGGCGCTCGGCGCGAAGTCGAACCTGATGGGCGCGTGGCTGGTGCTGCACGCGTGGGCGACGATCTTCGGTGCGATGGCGCTGTTTGTGTGGTGGCCCAACCCTTTCACCTTTCTGCTGGCGGTGATGGTGATCGGCACGCGCCAGCTCGGTCTTGCCATCCTGATGCACGATGCCGCGCACGGTCTGTTGTTCGCCGACCGCCGTCTGAACGACTGGGTCGGCAGCTGGCTGCTCGCCTATCCCGTGGCGGCGAGCCTGCCGCTCTACCGGCCGTATCACCTGACGCATCATCGCCACACCCAGCAGGCGGAGGATCCCGATCTCGGCCTGTCGGCGCCGTTCCCGATCTCGCGCAGGAGCCTGTGGCGCAAGATTCTCCGGGACCTCACCGGCCAGACCGCTTTGCAGCGGCGGCGCGAGCAGTTCCGTCGCGGCCTCGCCGTGCGTGGCGGCCTGATTGCCAACGCTGTGCTGTTCGTTCTGCTCGCGGTGGCCGGGTACTGGTGGCTCTATCCGGTGCTGTGGCTGCTGCCACTCGCCACCTGGTACCAGCTGGTGACGCGGATCCGGAACATCGCCGAGCATGCCGTTGTCCCCGACAACGACGATCCCCTGCGCAACACCCGCACCACCCTCGCCAATCCTGTGGAGCGGCTGTTCATTGCTCCCTACTGGGTGAACTACCACCTCGAGCATCATCTCTTCATGTTCGTGCCGTGCTGGCGCCTGCCGGCCGCCCATCGCCTGCTGATCGCGGCCGGGCAGGGCCCGCGCATGGAAATCCAGCGCGGCTATAGAGCGGTGCTGCGGCTCGCGGCCTCACTGCAATTTGATGGCAAGAGAGGCGATGGCCCTCGCGCAGCGGCGCACATCTAGGCGTTGGTCTGGACGTGGGTTGCTCTGGCTAACTGCCCGCCATCGCTGTTAATATTGGCACTCAAAGCTTCGCCGGGAGGAGACCTATGCTCAAGAAACTGTTGGCCGTCGTGGCAGTCGCGTTCCTGCTGGGCGCCTGCGAGGAGGCTCCGCCGCCGACCCCGACGCCCCCACCTGCCCGCAACTTCCTGGTGTTCTTCGATTTCGACAAGTCGACCCTGACGCCGCGCGCCATGGACATCGTCAAGGAGGCCGCCTCGGTCGCCAAGGCCGGCCAGAACGCCCGCGTCACCTGCACCGGCCATACCGATACGGCAGGTCCGGCAAACTACAACATGGCGCTGTCGCTGCGCCGCGCGAACACGGTCAAGGACGCGCTGGTTCGCGAGGGCGTGCCGGCCACTTCGATCGCCGTCGTCGGCAAGGGCGAGTCCGCGCTGCTGGTTCCGACCAAGGATGGTGTGCGCGAGCCGCAGAACCGCCGCGTCGAGATCGTCGTCCAGTAATCGCCGGGACAATCGGCAAAAGAAAAGGCGGCCCGCAAGGGCCGCCTTTTTTGTTCTGCCGGTTGCCGCTCTCAGGGCGCGCTGCAGGCGTGAATGTTCATGTCCGGGCCGAGATCGTACGGCGGCGGCACCTGGGCGAGCGTCGTGACCTGCGGCGACAGCGCCCACTCCAGCGTGCGCTGGCTGCGGCTGCAGAATTCGCGGTCAACCGGCGCCTTCTGCGCGGTGCGGTTGGCGAATTCGGTGACCAGGACGTCGACGTTGAAGCGCTTGCGGCCGGCGACCTGCTGCAGGGCGCGCGCGTTGGTGGCGAGTTCGCTGCCGAACTTGGCGATGAAAGATTCGTAGGCGCCCTGCAGGGCGCGGCTGCCGCCGGCATTCTGGCACTGCAGGGTCGCGACCGACATCTCCTGCTGCATCATGCGGGCACGCACGACGGCAAGATCCGCATCCGTGTAGCAGATGGCGCGCAGGTTGGCCGGCTTGGCGACCTGGCCGAGGGGTTGCTGATAATCGGCCGCCGGCGGCTTCTTGGCGGGAGCGGCCGTCTTGGGCTGTTCCATCGGGCATCCGCCCAAGGCCAACCCGGCCGCAACGAGAACTGCCGCCTGCGCAAAGAACCTGATCATCCACACACTCCCAACACGTGGCCGGAAAGACGCCTGCGGTTACAACAGTGGGAGCGGGGTTTCAAACGTAAATAGGTCACAGTTCGCGGCGCACGGCGTGAAATGCCCGGTTTTGTGGGGACACCGGCCTTTAGACGGCATGTCGGCAGGCGCAGGCGTGCTGCGAAATAGGGCGAAGCTGTGGCGTCCGGCCCCTCGGCTCATGGGGATGTCAGGTCTTCTCGAGTGCGGCGCGCACCAGCGGCAGGCGATCGTTGCCGAAGAACATCGAGTCGCCGACGAACATGGTCGGGCTGCCGAAGCCGCCGCGGGCGATCAACTCGTCGGTGTTGGCGCGCAGTCGCCGCTTGCAGTCGTCGGTCTCGATGGCGGCGAAGAAGCGCTGGCGATCGAGGCCGGCGCGATCGGCGATAGCGGAGAGAACGTCATTGCTGGAAAGATCGCGATCTTCGCCCCAGTAGGCCTCGAACGCCGCGGTCGCGTAGGGCACCAGCCTGTCCGCGTCGAGCGCGGCGAAGGCTCCGCGCATGCACTTCACGCTGTTGACCGGAAAGACCTTGGGCGGAAACACGATCCTGAGGCCGTAGAGACTCGCCCAGTCCCCGAGGTCCTTCAGCATGTAGGCCTGCTTGCGCGGATTGGGCTTGGCGCGGCTTTCGTAGACGGTCTGGTTCACGGTGTTGAACACGCCGCCAACGAGGATGGGCTTCCAAGCAATATGTGCGCCCAACTCGGCGGCGAGCGGCTGCACCGCGTGGAAGGCGAGGTAGGTCCACGGGCTGGAACAATCGAAGTAGAAGTCGAGTTGGCGCGCCATTTCGTCTCTCCGCCGCGGGTTCGCCTTGTCGATGCCACAACCCACGCGTATCTTGCAATTCCATGACGGTACCGGCTGAAAAGCCCAAGAAAGTAGCCATCGTAGTGCACCAGGAGCATTCGCGGCCCGGCCGGGTCGGCGTTCTCCTCGAGAAGCGCGGATACGAGCTTCACCGTCTTTGTCCCAATCTCGGGTGCCAGCTGCCGGAGGATTTTTCCGACTACGCTGGCGTGGTGATCTTCGGCGGTCCGATGTCGGCCAACGACTGCGGTACGCTTGCAGGCATCAAATGCGAACTCGACTGGATTCCCAAGGTGGTCGAGGCGGGTGTGCCATACCTCGGTCTCTGCCTCGGTGCCCAGCTGCTGACACGCGCCGCCGGCGGCACTGTTTCGGCACATGACGAAGGCAAGGTCGAGGTGGGCTACGTCGACATCGAGCCGACGCCCGCCGGGCGGGAATGGTTCAAGGGGCCGATGAAAGTCTATCAGTGGCACCGCGAGGGCATGCGGATTCCCGACTGCTGCGAACTGCTCGCCACCAACCAGACCTATCCCGTGCAGGGTTTCCGCTGCGGCCCCAACGCCTTCGGCTTCCAGTTCCATCCGGAAGTGACACTGGAGATGAAGAAGATCTGGACTCTCTCGGCGTCGGAACGCCTGAAGAGCCCGGGCGCGCAGCAGCGCGGGGTGCATATTTCCATGCACACGCTCTACGATCCGCCGATCGACCGCTGGATCAACGGCTTTCT
>CAYZQZ010000379.1:0-4397 GCA_964480235.1 uncultured Reyranella sp.
GAGGCGTCGGTTGCCCGCAACCGCTGGACGGGCATCTTCAGCCACGGCAACGCGCCGACCATGGCGGACCTCTGTCTGGTGCCGCAGGTCTTCAACGCCGTACGATTCAAGGTCGACATGAAGCGCTTCCCGACCATCCAGCGCATCCACGAGGCGTGCATGAAGCATCCGGCGTTCGATGCCGCGCAGCCTTCCAGACAGCCGGACGCCGAACCTTGAGGAAGCTCCTGGCCGCGCTCGTGGCTGTCATCGTCGTTCTGGGGGCCGTGGCCGTCGTAGCTGTGCCCCTGGTCGAAGAGCACTCGGCACGCCAGATCAAGGAGCAGTTCGAGGCGGAGGGTCTGGTCACTGTTGAGCGGGTCTCGGTCGGCCTGTTCGAGCGTCGGGTCGAACTCACAAATGTGCGCGGCCGAGGTGCCGACGGCTATTCGGCCGGCATGTGGTCCGCTTCAGGTCTTGCCTGGCCGCTGACCGAGATCGTTCGAGGCCGACTGCCGCTCGAGGGGCTGAGGATCGGCGATCCGATCAAGGCCGAGCGCATCGAGGTGCGCGACTTCGCTCTCTCCGATGTGTCGGGCAATGCGTGGAAGTTTGGCCACGTGTCGATCGAAGGGGTGGAACTGGCGCGCTATGACGGCGATGTCGGTCCCGGCCGCTACGGCTTGACGGTACTCGGCGCGCGGGCGCTGGCGGCGCTCTCGGTCCGCAAACTCGAGGAGCGCGACGTCAGCTTCGCCGTCGCCGGCGGTCCAGGCGGATTTACCGCCGCTTCGCTCACCCTGGAGAATCTCAAAAGCGGCAGGGTCGGCGCCTTGGCGGTCTCCGATTTCCGCACCCTTGCACCGAACTCGGATGTGCCGGTCTTCAGTGTTGCAGAGATCCGCATCGCCGGCCTCGATGGCGGGAAGGTGCTGGCAGCCATGTCGGCGCCGTCATGGATGCCGGGCATGCCGATTGGCCGTCTCGGACTGGAAAAGGCGAGTGCCTCAGGCTTCGGCGGCGAAATGCTGGCGCGTTTGGGCATCTCGCTGGAAAGCATCACGGCCGACTTTGATCATTCGAACGCAAAGTTGATGCGGGGCCGCACCCGAATCAGCAACTTCGTGCTGGCACCGCCGCTGCGAGGCCTGGACGCTATTCAGCTCAGACTTGCCATGACTGCGATGGGCCTGAAGGAGGCGCGACTCGACTTCGACTGCTCGGGCATCGAGGATCGCACCAGAAGCGAGCTGGTGATTGATCGTTGCGCATTGACCGGCCGCGACCTCGCCGAGATCGACTTCACGATGAAGGTTGTCGACGCCGATGATGCGTTCTGGCGCGCTCTCGATGAGGGCGACCTCTACAACGTCTACAGCAGCCGGGCCGCCATCGGCGCGGCGCGGCTGACCTTGGCCGACCGGAGCCTGATCGAGCGCGCGGTCCGGGCGGTCGCGGCGACGTCGCGCCAGCCCGCGCCCACGGTGCGCAGCCAGTTTGCACAGGAGATCCGGCGATTCCAGCCGGCCGGCGTGCTGATCACCGAGGACCTGACGAAGCTCCTGGACAGCGTGGCGCGCTTCGTCGAACAGGGCGGCACTCTGGTGGTCGAGGCCAAGCCCGATCCGCCCTTTGCCCTCGAGCGGGTCGGCTATCTCATGACGCCTGGTCCCGACCTCGTCACGACCCTGGGAATTTCGGCGCGGCTTTCGCGATAGGGCGGAAGGCGCGCAGTCCGGGCTTCAGCCCTTCCGTGCCGCCGCGACCAGCTGCTTCAGCGTGTCGGCATCTACGGCACCCGGCACGAACTGGTCGCCGATCACGAAGGCCGGGGTGCCGCGCACTCCCAGCGCCGAGGCAAGGGCGGCGTTGCGGCCGATGATCTCCTTGATCTTGGCGTCTTCCATGTCCTTCTGAAGCTGCGCCACGTCGAGGCCGACCTTGCTGGCGATCTCGAGGATGCGGTCGCGGTCGAGCTTGCCGCCGAACTCCATCAGTGCATTGTGCAGTTCGAGGTGCTTGCCCTGCTTGACCGAGGCCAGCGCCGCCGCGGCGGCGATGCGCGACGGCTCGCCCAGGATCGGCAAATCCTTGAACACCAGCTTGATCTTGGGATCGGAAGCCATCAGCGCTTTCACCGTGGCGTGAGCGCGCTTGCAATAGGGGCACTGGTAGTCGCTGAACTCCACGATCGTGACGTCGCCCGAGCCGTTGCCTGCAATCGGACTGTCGGGATCGGATAGCAGCTCTTTGCGGTATTGCTTGATGGCCTTCTCGGCGACCGCGTCACGCTGGCTCTCCTGCTTGCGTTCGAACTCCTGCATCGCCTCGACGATTACTTCGGGGTTGGCCATCAGGTATTCCCGGATGCTCTGACCGAGCTTCGCCTTGTCGCCGGAATCGGAGCCGCCGGCAGCCGACGCGGTCCCGACAGGCACGGTCGTGCGGGCGGCGGCGAATATGCCGACTGCGAGAAGCGCGGCAGTCGTCAGGACGAGAACAGAACGCATGATTGGATTCTCCGGTTGCCGGCGGCCCGCATCAGCGGCGCGGCCGGGACTCGATGTAGGCCTTGATGTCCTGGGCGCGCTGCCAGGCCGGTGTGCCGCGCGGCAACTGCCGTTCGGCAGCAGCAGCGTGGGCGGTGGCCTCGTTGCGGTCGCCGCGCAGGATCGCCATCTCGGCGCGCGCCAGCGATGTCATGCCGGCATTGTTCTGGCGCGAATAGGCTGTCGCCATAAGGCGCCAAAGCTCGAAGCTGCCGCTTTCGGACTGACGCGCCAGCTCGAGATTGCGTATCGCCTCCTGGTCGTTTTCGGGCTTGTTTGTCTCGAGCAGGGAGCGTGCGTAGTCGATCTTCAGGATACCGGCCCCGACCAGTTGCACGGCGCGGCGATAGGAGGCGACCGCTTCGGCGGCGCGGCCGTTCTCGTAGAGCATCTGGCCACGCAACTCGTGGAAGTAAGGATCGTTGGGATATTCCTTGAGCAATCCATCGATCGTGAGCAGTGCCGATCCCAGCGCCCCTTTGCGATAGAGCGCGATGGCGCGGGCATATCGCGCCGGCACGGCACGGTCGCCTTCGGCGTACCGGTTGAGCGCGGCATCCGGCGCGACGAAGCCGATCAGCTTGGCCACCATGCGCGCATGCATCTCGACGAACTTGGGAGAGTCGGGCGTGTTGGCATGCGGCGACCGAGCCGCCGCCGCCTCGAAGGCCGAGATGCGGTCGGGAGTGAGCGGGTGGGTTGTCAGGTATGGATCGCGGCGGGCCATCTGCAGCCGCTCCTCGCGCTCGAGGATGTGCAGGAACTCGACGGTGCCCTTGGGTGACTGCTGGGTGCGATCGAGGTAGGTCATGGCCGCCTGGTCGGCAGCGCTCTCCTGGGTCTGGGTATATTTCAGGAAGGCGAGGAGCGACGCCGGTGCCGCGGCCTTGCCCGCGCCGGTGACGCTCGATCGGCCCATGCCGCCGCCGGACGCCGCACCGCCTGCTATTGCAGCTCCGCTGAGGATGGCCTCGAGGATCTGCAGCGTCGTGAGGTTGGCCAGTTCCTCATGCATGCGGGCGAGGTGGCCGCCGGAGATGTGTCCGGTTTCATGCGCCAGGACGCCGATCAGCTGGTTCGGCCGCTGGGTGCGGATGATCAGCCCGGTGTTGATGAAAATGCGCTGGCCGCCGGCCACGAAGGCATTCAGGCTGCCATCCTGCACGAGCACGATTGAGACCCCTTCTGGGTCGAGCCCCGCCACGCGCCAGATCGGCGTCACGAAGGTTCGGATGGTGTTCTCGATCTCCGCGTCGCGTACCAGATTGAGCCGTTGACCTTGCTGGGCGTACGCGGCACGAAACGGCCCGAGCGCCAACATGGCCAGGCAGAAGAGGGTGAAGATGCGTCGGGACAGCGGGTGCACGGGTTGGAGGCAGGCTAGAAATGGGCGGTCGCGCCGTCAATTGCGCAACCTGGGCTTGGCGATCACGTTTGTGCTGGCCGCTTGTGGCGGAAGTGAGACGGCGCCGGAAAATCTCACGAATCCGACCGGACAGGTTCCCGGCAAGGCGCCCCTGAACGCACTGATCCGCGGCGGCTCTACCTTTGCGGCCGTGTCGGCCGATGAAGGGCGGGCAGCTGAGGTCGGCCGGGACGTCCTGAGCGCCGGCGGCAATGCGACCGACGCTGCAGTTGCGATGTTCTTTGCCATGTCGGTGACCCTCCCGTCGGCCGCCGGCCTCGGCGCGACCGGCGCCTGCGTGGTGCATGATTCCAAGACCCGCCAGGGCGAGTCTTTCGTTTTCGCGCCGGTCGCGGCGCCGGGCTCGATCAACGGCGTCACCATCGCCGTACCGCTCGCCGTGCGGGCCGTCACCCTGATGCATGTCCGCCATGGCCAGCTGCGTTGGGAGGCGCTGGTGGCGC
>CAYZQZ010000380.1:0-1651 GCA_964480235.1 uncultured Reyranella sp.
CGATCTCGGCGAGCGGCTGGATGACGCCGATCTCGTTGTTCACCGCCATGATCGACACGACCACGGTCTTGTCCGTGATCGCGGCCCGAAGCTGCTCGAGATCGATCAGGCCGTTCTTCTGCACCGGCAGGTAGGTGACCTCGAATCCGTTCTGCTCGAGGTGGCGGCAGGTATCGAGCACGCACTTGTGCTCGGTTACCGTGGTGACGATGTGGTTCTTGCGGTCCTTGTAGAACTCCGCGACGCCGCGAATGGCGAGGTTGTTCGATTCGGTGGCGCCCGAAGTGAAGATCACTTCCTTCTCGTCGGCGCCGATCAGCTTGGCGAGCTGGCCGCGCGCCTTCTCGACGCCTTCTTCGGCTTCCCAGCCGTAGGAGTGGCTGCGCGAGTGCGGGTTGCCGAACTTGTAGGTGAAGTAAGGCATCATCGCTTCCAGCACGCGCGGATCCATCGGCGTGGTGGCCTGGTAGTCCAGGTAGATCGGCTGATCGTTGCGCCGGATCTGTGCGAAAGCGCTCATGCTAACCCCTTGAAAACACTATGCCGCCCGCGCCCGAACCATATCCGAGTTGGCCACTCGGATATATAGGTCCTGCCAGGCCTCAATCAAGCGTTCGATATCACCCGGCTGGGTATTCCAGCCAAGGCTGATGCGAAGCGCGGTGTCGGCGACCGCCGCCTCGATTCCCATGGCCAGCAGCACCGGCGAGCGCGTGACCTTGCCCGACGAGCAGGCGGCCCCCGCACTGACGCAGACACCGGCAAGGTCCAGCGCCATGACCTGGGTCTCGGCCTTCACGCCCGGCATGCTGATGCAGGTCGTATTCGGCAAGCGTGGCACCTCGGCGCCGAAGACGCAGGCCTGCGGCGCCGCATCGAGCAGCGTCCGCTCCAGCCGCTCGCGCAGACCGGCCACATCCAATCCGTTGCCTGACGCGGCCGCGGCGGCACCGAAGCCCGCGATGCCCGCGACATTCTCGGTACCCGCCCGGCGATTGAGTTCCTGCCCGCCGCCCAGCTGGGCCGCGATCAGCGGCGCGCCGCTGCGCACCACCAGGGCACCGACGCCGGTCGGGCCGCCCAACTTGTGGGCCGACAGGCTGAGGTAGTCGACACCGAGTGCATGCAGATCGAGCGGTACCTTGCCCGCGCCCTGGATGGCGTCACAATGCACCAACGCGCCGGCCTTCGAGGCCAGCCGCACCACATCGCCGATCGGCTGCAGCACCCCGGTCTCGTTGTTGGCGAACATCACGGACACCAGCGCCGGCTCGCGCGAGCTGCGCAGCATTCTGTCGAGCACTGCGAGATCGACCATGCCGTTCCTGTCGACGGCGATCAGCTCGGTATTGGTGGCCGCCCGCAGCACGCTGTCATGCTCGACCGCCGAGACCAGCATGCGCCGCCGGCCCGAACCGGACAGCGCGAGATTGTTCGCCTCGGTTCCGCCCGAGGTGAAGGTCACCTCGACCGGTAGTGCACCGACCAGCGCGGCGACCTGGCGGCGCGCCGCCTCGATGCGCGCCCGTGCGGCCCGGCCGACCCGGTGCACCGACGAAGGATTGCCGCCCGCCCGCAACGCTTCAGCCATGGCATCGAACGCCTCCGGCCTCAGCGGGCTGGTGGCGTTGTGATCCAGGTAAACGAACGC
>CAYZQZ010000380.1:1751-4393 GCA_964480235.1 uncultured Reyranella sp.
AGCGAAACCGGCTTCGCCTGGGCATGACGCGCCAGATCAACCATCGCCATTACGGCGTAACGACCCTTGGTGCTGAGCTTCACAGCATCCTCCTTGAGCGGGGATTTTCCCGCTTCTTTGCCGTCAGCACGCCCGAAAAGGCTTGAAACCGGAGCGTCACTAACGATATGCCCGACCCCCTAGGCGGGGTTCTGCGGAAAGACCAACTCTAATACTCGGATTTAGTAAACCTGAGCAAGTTGGTCAAGTATCAAAATTCCCAACAAAATCAGTGAGTTAATATTTCCTAAATGCCTGACGTGATGTTTACCGGACCCGAGGGTCGCCTCGAAGGTCGCTATCACCAGAGCAAGGAAGAGCATGCGCCGATTGCGCTGATCCTCCATCCCCACCCGCAATACGGCGGGACGATGAACCACAAGGTGGTGTTTTCGCTCTTTCATGTCTTCGTTAATCGCGGCTTCTCGGTGCTGCGCTTCAACACCCGCGGGGTGGGTCGCAGCCAGGGCCGGTTCGACAACGGCATGGGCGAACTGAGTGATGCCGCCGCGGCGCTGGACTGGCTGCAGACCATGAACGCCGATGCCAAGTCCTGCTGGATTGCAGGCTATTCGTTCGGCGCCTGGATCGGCATGCAGCTACTGATGCGCCGCCCGGAGATCGACTGCTTCATCTCGGTGGCGCCGCCGGCCAACTCCTACGATTTCGGCTTCCTCGCCCCCTGCCCGTCGTCCGGCCTGATCGTCGGCGCCGAGAAGGACGAGGTCGTGCCGCTCGCCGACATCCAGAAGCTGGTGGCACGGCTGTCGCTGCAGAAGGGCATCACCGTCGAATCGCGCACCGTGAAGAACGCCAATCACTTCTTCCACGATGCGCTCGACCGGCTCGCGGTCGAGGTCGACAAGTACGTCGCCAAGTGCCTGATCAATCCGCCGGGCCGCGCGACCTCGAACAAGGAACCCTGAGTCAGGGTTCGTTGAGGCGGCCGCCGCCGAGTGGCCGCGGCGCACCGGTCGTGCCGGGAAAGCTGACCGGCAGGCCACGCAGGCTACGCACAGCCAGGAACGCGAAAGCCTCCGCCTCGAGCGCATCGCCATCCCACCCGAGCTGCTGAGCTGTCACGACCTTGCTGCCGGTCTCCTCGGCGATCGCCCGCAGCAGAGTGGGATTGCGCGCACCGCCGCCGGACACGATCCATTGCGAGACCGCTGCCGGGAAGTGCCGGGCACCGAGAGCAATCGCCCGTGCCGTGCCCCTGGTGAGGGTTGCCGCACCGTCGGCGACGCTGAGCCCTTCGGCCCATGTCTCGTTGAAGTCGGCGCGATCGAGCGACTTGGGTGGCACGCGTGCGAAATAGCGATGCTCGCTGAATCGCTCCAGCCGGCCGCGATCGACTTTTCCCGACGCCGCAAGCGCACCGTTCGCGTCGAATCTCTGGCCCGCGCGCTTGGCGCACCAATCGTCGATCGGGCCATTGCCCGGACCCGTGTCGAACGCCAGCAATTCGCCCTCGGCGCCGATCCAGGTAACGTTGGCGACGCCGCCCACGTTCACGACCGCCACCGGACGGGGAAGATCGCGCACCAGGGCCGCATGATAGATCGGCACCAGCGGCGCGCCCTGTCCGCCGGCCGCGACATCCGCACTGCGCAGGTCGTTGACCACCCGCACGCCGAGGGAACGCGCCAGGGCCGCTCCATCGCCGAGCTGCCAGGTGAAGCGACGCTCCGGCCGGTGCGTCACCGTCTGGCCGTGGAAGCCCACGACATCGAGCGTGGCGATCGCCACGCCCGACTCCGACGACCAGCGCCGCACCGCCGTCAGATGCGCGTCGGTCAGCGCTTTCTCCGCCGCCCGCGTGACGTCGCTGGGCTGCTCGGCGCCGAAGGCCGCACGGATCGTGCGACGCGTCTCCTCGTCGTAGGGCACCGTCAGTGCCGGTCCATGGGCGGCGACGGCCTCCCCGTCGGTCTCGATCAGGGCGACATCGACGCCGTCGACCGAGGTGCCGCTCATCAGCCCGAGGGCCCGCAGGAAGGGTGAAGACATGGCCGGAGTGTGTTACACCGCCCCCCCTTCACGGACAAACGCCCGAGCGGAGAGATGTCGGCCTTCAAGTCGGATTTCATGCGGATCGTGCACGAGCGCGGCATGGTGCATCAGTGCAGCGACGTCGCGCGCCTCGACGAGTTGCTCGGCTCCGGCACCCGGACCGCCTATATCGGCTTCGACTGCACCGCCGACTCGCTCCATGTCGGCCATCTGCTGCAGATCATGCTGCTGCGCTGGTGGCAGAAGACGGGCCACAAGCCGATCGCCTTGATGGGCGGCGGCACGACCAAGGTCGGCGATCCGTCCGGCCGCGACGAGACTCGCCAGCTTCTGACCACCGAGCAGATCAACGCCAACATGGCCGAGATCAGGAAGAGCTTCGCCAATTACCTGACCTTCGGCAGCGGACCCACCGACGCGGTGATGGCCAACAACGCCGAGTGGCTCGACGGCTTGCTCTACATCCCGCTGCTGCGAGACGTCGGCCGGCACTTCTCAGTCAACCGCATGCTGACCATGGACTCGGTGAAGCTGCGACTCGAGCGCGACCAGCCGCTGACCTTCCTCGAATTCAACTACATGATCCTGCA
>CAYZQZ010000381.1:0-4387 GCA_964480235.1 uncultured Reyranella sp.
GTAGATCTCGGGCGGCCGCGAGGGAGGCGATGTCGGCTGCGGCTGCCAGTTTGCCACGGGCATGGATCGATCGGCCGTAGTCGACCGCGCATCCGATCAACATCATCAACGACGTCAGCGAAAGGGCGAAGATCATGGCGACGCCGCCACGGGTGTCGTTCTGGAACGTTTCGTAACGGGACACGGGGGAGATCATCGGCACGGTTTCCTCGGCTCTCGGCGCGCTCGGGAGCCGATGTGCAAAGAGGGTGCCGAGAGGCGGGGCGGGGTTCGGCGCGCAGGCGCGGGTATTTCGCCCGCCGCTTCAGGGCCGGCACGGGGAGGGGGCGGGCCGTGACCGCGCCGCGCTTGACGGGGGCTGGCGAAAGCTGCACACCAGAGCCGCATCGGCAGGTCCCGGGGTATAGCTCAGCCTGGTAGAGCGCCTGCTTTGGGAGCAGGAAGTCGCGTGTTCGAATCACGCTGCCCCGACCATGACCGGTGCCTGGACCTGACGGACGGTTGGACCATGACAGCGCGCATCTACAAGCCGGCCAAGACAGCGATGCAGTCTGGCGCGGCGCGAACTTCCGAATGGGTGCTCGAGCACGAGCCCGAGGCCGCGCGCGAGATCGACCCCCTGATGGGCTGGACGTCCTCGCGCGATACCCGCGCCCAGGTCCGGCTCGCGTTCGCCAGCAAGGAAGACGCCATCGCCTATGCCGAGCGGAACGGGCTGGCCTATACCGTCGCCGAGCCCTCCCCGCGCGAGCACATTCGCAAGTCCTACGCCGACAACTTCAAGTTCGGCCGCCGCGACAGCTGGACCCACTGAGCCGGCCCGGAGCCTAACGAGATCGGCGGTGCGAACACCGCCATTGCCCCCGGGCATGATGAAGCCGACGCCTGATCGTTGCGCCGCGTCAATAGTGGCGGGCGGCAGCCGCATCATGGTGTGCGTACGACGGCCGAGGCAGGAGGAAGCCATGACGACCGACATCGACGAGGCCCGCAAGGAACAGATTGCGCGCCGGCAGGTGCAGGCATTGACCGCCTTCTACGTCCACGCCGCGATCTATGTGATCGTGATCGCCGGCCTGACCGCCATCGACTATGCGGGCGGCCGGGGCTGGTGGGTGCACTGGGTCGCGGGCGGCTGGGGCATCGGCCTCCTCGCGCACGGCCTCGCGGTCTATGCCGGCAAGCCCCGCGCCCTGCGCGACTGGCAGGAGCGCAAGGTCGAGGAGATCAAGAGCCGGCAGTGAGCCCGGCCCCGCCGCGGCGCATGTGCGCCTGTTCCCGGCACGCGATCGTCTGATCACCTCGGAACCCTTCACAACCGGCCCGGCGCTGCCGTAGGTTGCAGGGCTGCGGCGTGCAGGCGAGCGATCGGCAGGGCGAGGGACCGGGTGGAGCAGATTGCGCAGGCAGGGGCCGCCGCCCGGGCGGCATGGAATGCGCTGCTGCTCGGTCTGCCGCAGGAAGCGCGCCTGATCCTGCTGGGTCTCGCGGCGATGGCCGCCGCCATTCTGCTCGGTCTCGTCCTGCGCGCTCGGGCCCGCCGGCGGCGGCACGCTGAAGCTTCCGTGGCGCCGGCTGAGCGCGCGGACCCTGCCGCGCGATCCTCGTCGGCGGCCGCGTCGCCGGCTCCCGCGCCCACAGCCGCGCATCCCGGCATAGCCGAGGCGTTGCGGCGCATCGAGGCCTGCCGCCTCGCGCGCGCGGACGAACTCGACCTCGGCGGCCTGCAGCTCGCCACGCTCGACGAGATTCTCGCGCCGCTGTGTGGGCTCACCGCCCTCAACAGCCTGGACCTCTCCGACAACGGCATCGGCGACGAGGACGCGCGGCACCTCGCCGGGCTCACCGCCCTCACCAGCCTGGACCTCTCCGACAACGGCATCGGCGCGGAGGGCGCGCGCCACCTCGCCGGCCTCACGGCCCTCACCAGCCTGGTCCTCGATTTCAATGGCGACCTCGACCTGACCACGCTCATGAGCATGCCGCGGCTGCGCAGCCTCGAAATCGATGAATGCACGGTCATCGCGGCGCCGCCGGCTTTGTGGGAGAAACCCTCGCTCGAAAGCGTGTCGCACGGCATTGCACCCTGCCCGGCAACGTGCCGGCCGCGCTGATGTCGCAAAAATACGACGACAACTGCCTGCCGCGGCTGCGCGCCTATTACCGCGCCCTGGCGAAGGCCGACCCGGTGACCTCGCGCGATGTCAAGGTGATGCTGCTCGGCAACGGCCGAGTCGGCAAGACCAAGCTGCGCAAGCGCCTGGAAAAGGACGTCTGGGATCCCGTAAAAGAGAGCACGCACGGCATCCACATCGGCGCCGCGGTTCTACCCGCCGCCGGCACCGGCACGCCGCCCGAAACACCGCTGCGAATCTGGGATTTCGGCGGCCAGGACATCTATCTCGGCACCCACGCCCTGTTCCTGCGTTCGCGCGCGATCTTCCCGGTCATGTGGATGCCCGAGAGCGAGCCTTCGGCCAACCCGTCGCATCGCTGGAACGGCATCGAGCACGAGAATTTTCCGCTCGGCTACTGGGTGCGCTACGTGGCGCAGATGGCCGGGACGAAGAGCCCGCTGCTGCTGATCCAGAGCCAGTGCGAGAGCGAGGCGCAGAAGGCCTGGAAATCACCGGTCGACGAAGCGCTATGGCAGCCTTTCGCCTTCAAGCGGCCCTACATTCCCTATGCCGCCCGCAACGACGCGGGCCGCCAGGAGCTCACCTCCGGCCTGCAGGCGGCGGTCGCCGCGCTCGATGCGCAGCGCCAGGGTGATGCGCTACCGGCATCGTGGCTGAAAGTGAAGGCCCACATCGAGACGCTGCAGGCGACCGACCAGGCGATCTGGGACCCGAAAGATCGCACGCACCGCACCCTGACGCGCCAAGGGTTCGCCGACATCTGCAGGAGCGTCGCCGGCATCGAGGACGAGGCGAGCGCCGATGGGCTGCTGCGCGTGCTGCACGACGCCGGCACGGTGTTCTGGCGCGAAGGCTGGTTCAAGGACCTGATCATCGTCGACCAGCAGTGGGCGCTGTCGGCGATCTACGCCGTGCTCGATCGCGGCACTGAAGAGGGCCGTGACGGCGGCGTGTTCCAATACCTGCGCGACGAGCGCCGCGGCCGCTTCACGCGGATGGAGCTCGATGCGCTGCTGTGGGGCAAGGCCGGACATTCACCGGAGCAGCAGCAGGTCTTCATCGAGATGATGCGCGCCTGCGGCATCTGCTTCGAATTGCGCAAGGCGCACAAGGTTGGGGACGTATCGGTTCCCGCCGTCTATCTCGCCCCAGATCTGCTGCCCGCGAAGGCCGAGCGCGCCCACGTGCTCGCCGACCGTTGGGAGCCGGGGCTGGCGACGCTCCGTGTCGTATTTCAGTTCACTTTCGTGCCGCCGGGCCTTCTCCGCAGCCTGATGGCCGCCGTCGGTGACATGGCGGGCGATGCCGGCGAATACTGGCGCGAGGGCTTCTTCCTGTTCGACGGCGAGACCGGCGCGCGGCTGATGGTGGAGGAAACGCGCAACGCCGATTGGAGCGGCGCCATCACCATCGCGACGCAGAAGGGGGATGCGCGGGAGCTGGCGGCCCGAATCGCCGCGATGCTGGAGGAGCAGGCGCACCGGCTCGGTATCTCGGACCGCGTTCTGGAGTTGCCCGACGGGCTCGACGAAGCCGAGCTGGCCGAACGCCGGCAGCGTTCCCATCACGGCTATCGCCTGCACGGCGACCGGCGACCTTCCGCGCCGCCGCGCCCGGTGGAGCTTCAACCGGAGGCCGACGCTCCCGCTCCGGCGGCTCTCGCCGTTCCCGCCGTATCCGCGGCGATCGAGCCCGGCTCGGACCTCGACTGCTACATCTCCTACAAGCACGGCGACGGGACCGATGCCGGCCGCCTGCGCCAGGAGGCGTTCGATGCTGTGAAGTCGCGCATCGCGGCGCTCGGCCTGACGCCGCGCTGGGACGCCAGCGACCTGCGCCGCAACGACAGCATCGAGGACTACAAGAAGCGCATCGCCCGCGGCGACAAGGTGGTGATCATCCTGAGCGACGGCTATCTCAGGGGGCGGTACTGCGTCGACGATATGGTCGCGCTCCACGACCATTGCCTGAAAGAGCCGCACGTGTGGCGCCAGCGCGTCCGCGTGTTCCGTGTCGCCGGGACGCCGCTGCAGGTGGCGGACTGGGGCGCCTACGCGCTGCACTGGAAAGCCGAGGCCGAGAAACTCGACGCCCAGATCACGGCGCTGGAGCCGGTCACGCAGGCGCTTTCGCTGCGCGAGGAGAAGGAGAAGTACGTCACCTTCGCCCGCCAGATCATGCCGGTCCTGGAGACGATCGCCGATACCCTGCACGTCCGCGACGTCGCGCGTATCGACGAGCTGAGCTTC
>CAYZQZ010000382.1:0-4376 GCA_964480235.1 uncultured Reyranella sp.
GGCCGTGCCCACCCGCCCTTAGAACGCGACCTTCAGGTTGACGCCGGCGAGGTAGTCGAGGGCGCGCCGGGCGAGGTAGGCGTCGATCAGGGGCTGGTCGAGGTCGCGCGGATGGGCGACGGCATCGAGCACCGACTGCTTTGTGATGGAGTTGAAGGTGACGCGCTTCACCTCGACGCCCTGTAGGGCCTTCTTGCGCGAGAGAATGTCGAGCACGTGCCAGGAGATAGCCTCGCCTTCGCGATCCGGGTCGGTGGCGAGATAGAGCTTGCCCCCCTTGGTCACAGCCTTGGCGATGGCGTCGACCCGCTTCTGAGAAGCACTATCGACCTCCCAATCCATGGCGAAGTCCTCGTCAGGACGGACCGAGCCGTCCTTCGGCGGCAGGTCGCGGACATGGCCATAGGAGGCCAGCACGGTGAACCCGGGGCCCAGGTACTTTCCAATGGTCTTTGCCTTGGCCGGGGACTCGACGACCAACACGTCCATCGCCGGAAATCGCTCCAGTAAAACATTAAGATCCGGAGATAAACCACTGATTTAAATCAGTGATACTCGGTTACCCCGGTGCCTCTCCAAGCGGCCTTCCAGCTCTAAAGCCAGCAGGACCTCCGCCACGGTGGCGGCGGACACTTGGCAGTGGCGTACCAGTTCGTCAACCGCAGTCGGGGTGGAGCCGAGTGCCTCAAGTACTTTTGCAGTGTCTATGTTATTCGAATTCTGCCTTGGCTTTTCAACGGCTTGGCGGGTGGAGTGAGGCAAACCCATCACACCTAAAATATCGTTCGCGTCACGAACCAAAATGGCCCCATCTCTTATAAGGGAATTCGACCCGGCGTAACGCGGGTCCATCGGCGAGCCCGGCATGACGAATACGTCGCGACCCTGCTCGGCGGCCCGTTGGGCGGTGATCAAGGAACCAGATCTTTCTGCCGCTTCGATCACGACGACGCCCCGGGCGAGGCCGCTGACGATGCGGTTGCGTCGAGGGAAGGCACGGGCGACCGGCGCTGCCCCGAGGGGCGATTCAGCGAGGATCAGCCCTCGCGCCGCGATCTCGCGGTGGAGGTCGGCATTCTGCGGTGGGTAGATCTGATCGGCGCCGCCCGCCAGCACCGCCACGGTCCCCGTGGAGAGCGCGACGCGATGGGCCGCGGCATCGATGCCGCGCGCGAGGCCCGACACGATCACGAACCCTGCCGCGCCCAAGGCCATGGCGAGATGCTCGGCGAAACGCTGACCTGCGGCGGAGGCATCGCGGGCGCCGACGATCGCCAGCATCGGCCGCGAAAGAAGCGCAGGATCGCCACGTGTCGTGAGTACCGGCGGCGCATCCGGAACCTGGGCAAGCGGCTCCGGATAGGCCGGATCACCGAATACCAGGAACCGGCCGTTCATCGCTGCGATGGCCTTTTGCTCGCGCAGGATATCTGCTTCCGGTGCGACCGGGAGCGCCCGGCAGGCCGCGTCAGCCGAACCGAATTGCGCCAACGCCTCTTGGAAGGCGACCGGACCAATGCGCGCGCTGCGCGCCAGGCGGATACGGGCAAGACGTTCGGCCGGATCGAGTTCCGGCTTCAGGGGGCCGTCGAACATGCAGGCAAGATAGCGAGAATTATGATAGTGTAAATCAACGTAAAGTTGTGGAACGACGACACCACAGCGCAATCGCAGCGCCCATCAGCGACAACAACAGGGCAAGCGGTCCAAAACCTCCGAAGCCGCCGAAACTCAGGATCACCGCCCCCAACCCGGCAGCACCGATCCAGCCCACGCTGGCCGACGCTCCCTGATAGCCCAGCACCGTGCCACGGACCTGCTCCGGCACCGCCGCCAGACTCGCCATAAGAGCTGGCCGGCCGAGGGCGTTGGCCAGTACATAGACGAAGCCCAGCATGATCGAGATTGTGGCGTTGGGGTGCCAGAAGAACACAGCGAGAGCGATCAAGCCCGACAGCACCATGAACACCGCATAGGTCATCAGCCGGTCGTACAGGCGATCGGCGAGTTGCCCGCCCAGGATCGTGCCGATGACGTTGCCGGCTGCGACCAGCGCCAGCGGCAGGGCGAGTTCGGCGAGCGAGAAATTGTACGTTACCTGCAGGAACGTCGCGAAATAGACGACGGCAAGTCCGTAGCAGATGCGCTCAGCCACGCCACTCGCCAATAGCGCCCAGATGTGAAGGCTGAGTTTGCGCGAGGCGCTACCTTTCGATGCGCCGTGAAGAGGCGCTGCTGTCTTTGGTACCGTGGCGAACAGGGCAATGGTTGTGAGAGCCGCCAACCCGGCAACGCACACCAGCCAGCCGCGCCAACCGATCAATGCACCGATCGCCGCCGCCATCGGCACGCCAATTACCAGAGTCAGGGACTGACCGGCCATCACCCAGCCAAGCGCACGTCCGCGCTGGCGATCTTCGACGTGGCTCGCGACCTCGGCGAACAGCAGTCCCATGAAGGTGCCACAGGCGCCGCCGCTGATGACGGCCCACGCAGCAAGCTCCGCAAAGTTGCTCGATGTCGCTTGCAGCGCCATGGCAACGGCCAGCACGACCGGTGCGCCGATCAGCAGCGGCCGCCGGCCGAACCGGTCGGTCAGCCAGCCGCCCATTGCCGAGGTGATGCCCCAGGCCGTGGCGGTCAACGACACCAGATTGGCGACCAGGGGCATCGGCACGGCGAGTTCGTGGCTCATCTCGAGCAGGAAGGGGGCGCGGGTCGTACCGCTGGAACTGGCGGCGAAGCAACCCAGGCACGAGGCCGCGATCAATGCCCACGGCATTGCGCCTTCCATTCTGAGAGTGCCCCCGGCATTCACGCGCGCGGACCGTAACGGCCGGGCCCGTCTCGTGCTATGGGAATTGCATGAGAAGCTGGATTGCACTGCTTGCAACTACGGTGCTTGCCCTGCCTGCGGTGGCGCAGGACCGCACGCGGCTGCAGGTCTATTCGACCCTCGAGGTCGAGAACATCAACGATTTCAAGAAGGCCTTCGAGTCGGACAATCGCGACATCGAGATCGTCTGGCGCCGCGATGCGACCGGCATCGTGACGGCGAAAATTCTGGCCGAGCAGGGCGCGCAGCGGGGCGATGCAATCTGGGGGCTGGCCGTCACCTCGACGATGCTGCTCAAGGCACGCGGTCTGCTCGAACCCTATGCGCCGAAGAACGTCGAGGCGTTGAAGCCGTCCTTCCGCGATCCCTCCGATCCTCCGTCCTATACTGGTATGGAAGGTTGGGTGGCGGCGATCTGCTACAATACGATCGAGGCGCAGAAGCTCGGCCTGACCAAACCCCTCTCATGGTTCGATCTGCTCGACCCCAAGTTCAAGGGACGAATCACGATGCCGCACCCGGCCTCGTCGGGCACCGGCTACTTCCACGTTTCAGCCTGGATCCAGACCTTCGGCGAGGCGAAGGCGTGGGAGTTCATGGACAAGTTGCACGAGAACATCGCTTTCTACGCGCATTCGGGCTCGCAACCCTGCAAGCAGGCGGCGTCCGGCGAGTTCGCGCTCGGCATTTCAGCCGAGACCTCGGCGGCGGACGCGCGTACCAAGGGCGCGCCGATCGAGGGCCTTGTGATGAAGGAGGGCGGTGGCTGGGAAATGGACACCTTCGCGATCCTGAAGGGCACCAAGAATCTTGCCGCGGCGCAGCGACTGATGGATTTTGCCGCCTCGCGAAAAGCCAACGAACTTTACGCCACGTTCGTGAGCCAGGTGGCGATGCCCGGCATCGTCGGCAACATCCCGAACTACCCGCCGGGCGTCGCTGAATCGATGATCAAAAACGATTTCGCCTGGGCCTCCGAGAACCGCGCACGGATCATTGCAGAGTGGACCCGACGTTACGAGGGCAAGGCGGCTCCGAAGCGGAACTGAAATCGGCGGACGCGCGACGCCTCAGATGGAGGGGCCTCCATTGTGCCCCGTCATCGCCGAATCCCCCGCCTTTTGCCCGATCTTGGATTCGGTGCCGGCGAGTAGGCGGGCGATGTTTTCGTGATGGCGCAGGAAGACCAGCGGCACGATCAGCGAAACGATCAGGGCGGCACGCCAGTCGAGCAGGAACCATGACAGCGCGGCGGCGAGCGCCACGCTGATCAGCGCGGCGAGCGACGAATAGCGGAACAGAAAGGCGAACAGCAGCCACAGCAGGCAGGCGGCCGCGCCGAGCATCCAGTTCAGCCCCCACAGCACGCCGAGCGTGGTTGCGACGCCTTTGCCACCCTTGAATCTCAGCCACGGTGTGAACATGTGGCCGAGGACTGCCCCCAGCGCGGCAGCCACGGCGGCGAGCGGCCCCAGCGTCGCCGCGATCAGGACGGCCGCGACACCTTTCAGGGCATCGAGCAGCAAGACGGCCGCGGCGA
>CAYZQZ010000383.1:0-4374 GCA_964480235.1 uncultured Reyranella sp.
GGCTGGTGCAGATCGTCGTGCTGGTCGTCGCCCAGACGAGATGAGCCGAGTCTGACCGATGGGCAGCGAGCTTCTGCACGAAGACGAGGCGGTGCTGGGCCTCGACACGCTCGACGTCCACCGCGCCCTCGTCTCGCTCGGCGAGGAGCTGGAGGCAGTCGACTGGTACAACCAGCGTGCCCGCGCGGCGACCGACAGCGACTTGCGCGCCATCCTCAAGCACAATCGCGACGAGGAAAAGGAACACGCCGCGATGCTGCTCGAGTGGCTGCGACGCCGCGATCCCGCGCTCGACCGCCACCTGCGCACCTATCTGTTCACGGAGACGCCGATCGCCGCCACCGAGTCCGCGGCGAAAGGCAAGCCCGGCCCCGACGGCAGCGAGTCGACGCGCCACCGGAAAGCACGGGCCAGGTAGGACGGGCGAAACCGGGAGCCCGACGCCACCTCGCCTGCGGCGCGCGCCAAACTTCCGGGCCGCGCCGGGCGATGCTAAGACCTCCAGCATATCGGAGGAATTAGTGGTTGCGCGCATCAACACCCATGCCGCCAGCAAGCCCGCCGCCGGCCGAAGCGGCTGCCCGGGCGAGATCTCCCATGCCGCGACCCGCGTGGTGACGGCGAAGGCGGCTTTCGTCGACATCCAGGCCGACCGGCTGCGGGTCGATTCATTGCGGTCGGCCAAAGGGTGACGGCTCGGCCTGCTCCGCGCCGCCCGGGCCCGGCAACGCGCGTCCAGCCCCGGGCCGGTGGAGCACGCTCGGCCCCGTCAAGGCGCACATGATCCCGGCCGATCTCACTGCCTTTCTCGACTTCATTCGTCAGCACGGCGAGGCGGTCTATGCGTTCCTGACCGTCTACTCGATGGCCAACAGCCTGCTGGTGGCGCTGCTCGCGGGCTACGCCGCGAACGCCGGCGCGCTTGCCTACGAGAAGGTGCTGGCGGCCTGCTGGATCGGCACCTTCCTGGGTGACGCGATCCGCTTCTGGGTCGGCCGGCGCTTCGGCACGCGCTGGCTCGGACGCTTCCCTCGTCTGCAGCGCGCGGTCGACACCGCGGCACGGCTCTCCGAGCGGCATCATGTCTGGATGATCCTGATCCATCGTTTCCCGCGCATCATCCGCAACGTCGCGGGCTTCGCCTATGGCGCCTCCGAGCTCGGCTGGCCCCGCTTCCTTCTGCTCAATTTCATCGCGGCCGGCCTGTGGGCGGGGATCGTCGTTTCGGCCGGCTTCGGCTTCGGCCATCTGTCGGAGGGAGCATTGAACGACGCGCTGTCGGTCTTCGGCGTCGCCATGCTGGCGTTCTTCCTCGGCCTCACCTGGTTCCTGACACGACGGCTCGAGCGCGCGGCCGAACGGGACGCGCGCTGAGTCGCGGCTCGACAGTCATCGACGAACGCGCCGGCTTGCCGGCCGAGCTGCCGACGCCCCACAATCGACCCTCACGGAGGAAACCCGCATGACAATACCAACGGCCGGAACCGGCCGCTTCAAAGACCGCGAAATCGTCTTCACCAACGGCGCGGCCGGAACGACGATCGACATTCCCTCGGCCTCGCCGGTGAACTATCGCCAGGTCATCGCGGCGCCGGGCGACATGCCCAAGGTGACGGTCGACGGCAAACTGTTCCTGCCGCCCGCCGCGCTGCGCGGGCCCGCGGCGCGGCTGCCGCTGGTGATCGTGGTGCCGGGCAGCCTGGGTGTCGCCCCCTCGCACGTCGCGCATGCCGAGACGCTGACCGGCGCGGGCATCGCCGCCTTCGTGCTCGACGGCTTCGGTGCCCGCGGCGTCGCCTCGACAGTGGCCAACCAGACGCAGTTCTCCTTCGCGGCGAGCGCCTACGACGTGCTCGCGGCGTGGTCCGTGCTGGCCGCGCATCCGGCGATCGACGCCACCCGGATCGGGGCGCAGGGCCACAGCCGCGGCGGCTCGGCCGTGCTGACGGCCGCGACCCGGCGCTTCGCCGACGCCGTGGCCGGGCCGGGACGCGGCCTGATTGCCGTGCTCGCAGCCTACCCATGGAGCGGCCATCAGTTCCTCGATCCCCGCGTCGGCACGACCGAGGTCCGCGCCATGATGGGCGACGCCGACGAATGGTGCTCGCCGATGCAGGTGCAGGGGCATCTCCAGGCGATCCGGCTCGCCGGCGGCCGCGCGAGCCTGCGGCTGATCGGCGGCGCGCACCACAGTTTCGACCGCGGCACGGCGATCGTCGACGTCGCTGAGGCGTCGGTCTCGCCCGCGGCGCCGACCGCCTATCTCGCCGACGACGGATCGTTCGTTCATCCGCTGGAGGGGCATCCCGATCCGGCGCTGACCGACCGCGATCTCATGGTCTACGGACTGAAGGCGGGCTTCGGCCGCAAGGGCGCGAAAATCGGCAGCCGCGACGGCGACGCCGCGCTGTTCCGCGACGACATGCTGACCTTCTGGCACCGCGTCCTGCTCGACCGGCCGGCCCGATAGGACGCGCCCTCGGACCCGCCTTCAAACCCAGGCGTCGTTCACTTCGGCGCCCAGCAGGACCTTGCCCTGGATCTCGACGTTGACGTCGAAATCGAGCATCGCGTGGTGCGACGCAGTGTTCATGTCACGGAAGAAGATCTGCATGGCGTGGCTGTCGTGCGCGGCGCCGGCGCCGGCGCCCTCGAACAGGCGGTTGCAGGCGCGGCGGCAGAGTTCGGTGGCGTAGGCTGCGTTCCAGCGCGCCTGGGCGCGCGCCGCGGTCGGCATCGGCGGCTCGCGCCGCATCGCCTGCTCGAGCAGATCGCAGTTCTGTTGCGTCAGCGCCCAGGCGCAGGCGATCTCCGCACCCGCCTCGGCGACGCGGCGCTGGATGCCCGGGTTATCGGCCTTCAGGCTGCCGGTGTAGACGTCGCGGCGGCCGCGCGTCTTGTCGATGAAGAGCTGCAGTCCGCGCTCGGCCATGCCGACAATCGTGCCCAGCAGCATGGTCGCGAGCGCCGGCCGGATCGGCAGACGGTAGAGCGGGATGTCGATGCCGGGCACGGTCCCGAGTTGCGCCTCGACCATCGGCACCGCGTAGTGCGCGGGGACGAACACGTCGTCGAGCACGATGTCCTTCGAGCCGGTGCCGCGCATGCCGAGGGTGAACCAGGTGTCGTCGATGACGGCGTCCTTCTCGGGCATCACGACGATCAGCGGCGGGCAGGCCTCGCCCGCCTCGTTGGCGATGCCGCGGCAGCCGACCAGCACCCAGTCGCCGTGGTCGGCACCGCTGGCATAGGGCCAGCGGCCCTTGAGAATGTAGCCGCCGTCGGTGCGCCGGCAGGTGCCGCGCAGCGACGGCACGCCGGGAATCAGCATGCCGGGGTCGCTGCCGAAGTAGTCGTCCTGGCCGCGGCGTGGCATGCGGCCGGCGATGAAGGTGTGGGCCGCGCACACCATCAGCACCCACGACGCGGCCGTGCTGCCCTGCGCCACGATACGCTCGGCCTCGACCAGCGCGCGGACCGGCAGCTGGTAGCCGCCATACGCGGCCGGACTGACGATGCGGGTGACGCCGGACTGGTGCAGCAGGTCGACGGCGCGATCGCTCAGCCTGCGCGTCGCCTCGGACTCGGCCTCGGTGTCCCTGAGCGCCGCGACGATCTTTTCAGCATTGGCGGCTTCGTACATCGACGTTCTCTCCCGGCTGGCCCGGTGGAGACTATCTCATCAAAGACGCGGCATCGGCCACTCGCCATGAACGCAGGGGCGCGGTCGAGATGGTTGCAGCGTCGCGAGCAACTTTCCGCTCCTCCGGCCGAATGGTAGAACCTCGGGCAAATCGGAGGAATTCATGGTCGCGAGCATCGGTCACTACGTCGCCAACAAGCCGGTCGCCGGCCGGAGCGGCCGCACGGGCGAGATCACCAATCCCGCGACCGGCGAGGTGACAGCGAAGGTGGCGTTCGCCTCGGTCGAGGAAGTCGACGAAGCGGTCCAGATCGCAAAGAAGGCGCAACTAGCGTGGGCCGCGACCCCGCCGCTGCGCCGCCAACGCATCATGTTCAACCTCAAGAACCTGATCGAGAAGCGCACCGACGACCTGGCACGGCATCTGTCGCTCGAGCACGGCAAGACCTTCGACGATGCGAAAGGCGAAGTGGGGCGGGGGCTGGAGGTCGTCGAGTTCGCCTGCGGCATCGCCCATCACATGAAGGGCGACTTCACCGAGCAGGTCGCGTCGGACATGGATTCGTGGTCGATCCGCCAGCCGCTCGGCGCGGTGGCCGGCATCACGCCGTTCAACTTCCCGATCATGATCCCGTGCTGGATGGGCGCGATGGCGGTGGCGACCGGCAATGCCTTCATCCTGAAGCCATCGGAGAAGGATCCGTCGGCGCCGATGCTGCTGGCCGAGCTCT
>CAYZQZ010000384.1:0-4374 GCA_964480235.1 uncultured Reyranella sp.
TCGGCTGGTTCGCCTTCCGCAGCCGCGTCACCGGCGTCTATCTTTCGATCATCACCCAGGCGATGACCTACGCGCTGCTGCTGGCCTTCTTCCGCAATGACATGGGCCTGGGCGGCAACAACGGCCTGACCGACTTCAAGGACATCCTGGGTTTCTCGGTGCAGGCAGACAGTACGCGCGCCGTGCTGTGTTTCGCCTCGGCGCTAGCACTAGCGATCTTCCTGGTAATCGCGGCCGCCGTGGTCGGCTCGCGCTTCGGCAAGGCGCTGACTGCGGTGCGCGATGCCGAAAGCCGCATGCGCTTCCTGGGCTATCGCGTCGAAGGCTACAAGCTCTTCGTCTTCGTGCTGTCGGCGGCGATGGCGGGCATCGCGGGCGCGATCTACGTGCCCCAGGTCGGCATCATCAATCCCAGCGAGTTCTCGCCCGGCAACTCGATCGAAGCGGTGCTCTGGGTGGCGGTCGGTGGCCGCGGTACCCTGATCGGGCCGGTAATCGGCGCCTTCATCGTCAATTTCGCCAAGACCTACCTCACCGGCGCACTGCCCGAGGTCTGGCTGTTCGCGCTGGGTGCCTTGTTCATCGTCGTCACGCTGTTCCTGCCCAAGGGCGTCATGGGCCTGTGGGGGCAGCTTCGCGCACGCCGGGCGAGGCCTGCATGAACGCCACGCGCTCCACGTCGGCGTTGCTCTATCTCAGCGGCGTAACCGTCTCCTTCGACGGCTTCAAGGCGCTGAACAACCTGTCATTGCTCGTCGAGCCTGGCGAGATGCGCGCCATCATCGGCCCCAACGGTGCCGGCAAGACGACCATGATGGACGTCATCACCGGCAAGACGCGGCCCGATTCGGGCGAGGTCGTGTTCGACGGTCGCGCCGACCTCACCAAACTCGACGAGGCGAGCATCGCCACCTTGGGGATCGGGCGCAAGTTCCAGAAGCCCACGGTGTTCGAGAACCACACGGTGCGCGACAATCTTCTCCTGGCGCTGGCCGGCATCCGCAGCTGGTACCAGTTGCTGGGTGCGGCGCCGACCAAGGCCGAGAACGACCGGCTCGCCGAAATCCTGTCGATCATCCGCATGGAAGAGCAGCAGCACATGCTGGGTGCCCGCCTCAGCCACGGCCAGAAGCAGTGGCTCGAAATCGGCATGCTGCTGGCGCAGAATCCCAAGCTGCTGCTGGTCGACGAGCCGGTCGCCGGCATGACCGACGTCGAGACCGAGACCACCGCGCACGTGCTGCGCGAGGTCAACAAGTCCCATTCCGTCGTCGTGGTCGAGCATGACATGAGCTTCGTGCGCGCCCTCGGCGTGAAGGTGACTGTGCTGCATGAGGGCTCGATGCTGGCCGAGGGCTCGCTCGACCAGGTCAGTGCCGACCAGCGCGTCGTCGAAGTCTACCTCGGCCGATGACTGCGATGCTTACCGTCCAGAACGTCGATCTCTACTATGGTGCTGCCCAGGCGCTGCGGTCGGTGTCGCTCTCGGCCGCGATCGGTCGGGTGACCTGCCTGCTGGGCCGCAACGGCGTCGGCAAGACCAGCCTGCTGCGTGCGATCTGTGGCCTGCAGCCGGTAACGGCGGGGTCGATCAAGTTCGATGGCCAGGAGATCTCGAAACTGCCCGCCTACGAACGCGCCCGGCGCGGTGTGGCGCTGGTGCCGCAGGGCCGTGAGATCTTCCCGCTACTGACGGTGAAAGAAAACCTCGAAACCGGATTCGCGCCGCTCAGCCGCGACCAGAAAAAAGTGCCGGACGAGGTGTTCGAGCTCTTTCCGGTGCTCGACTCGATGCTGAAGCGCCGCGGCGGCGATCTGTCGGGCGGCCAGCAGCAGCAGCTCGCGATCGGCCGTGCGCTCACCATGCGGCCAAAGCTCCTGGTGCTCGACGAGCCGACCGAAGGCATCCAGCCGTCCGTGATCAAGGATATCGGTCGCGCCATCACCTTCCTGCGCCAGCGCGGCGACATGGCGATCCTGCTGGTCGAGCAGTATCTCGACTTCGCTCATGAACTGGCCGACGACTTCGCGGTGATGGACCGTGGCGAGATCGTGATGTCGGGCACGCGAGAGACCTTCGATGTCGACAAGGTCCGCGGCCACATGACGGTCTAGGCGGGCTTCCGGGCGCCTCTGACAAGTACGCCCGGGCGGGCACCGGTCAGTTCGTCGCCGCTGACGGTTTCCACACCTGAATTGAACGTGTGGCGGTATCCCACAGCGCGCTGTACCAGGCGGCGGCCTCCGGCCGGAAGGTCGTAGACCACTTCTGGGCGCTTCAATGCCAGCGCGTCGAAATCGATCACGTTGATGTCGGCCTTGTGGCCGGGCGCCAGCAAGCCGCGATCATGCATGCCGTAGGCCTCGGCTGTGCCGCGGGTCTGCTTGGCAACCAGAAACTCGAGCGGCAGTCGGGGCCCGCGTGTGCGGTCGCGGCCCCACAAGGTGAGCAGCGAGGTCGGCGAGGAAGCGTCGCAGATCACGCCGACATGGGCGCCGCCGTCGGCCACGCCCAGCACGGTCGCGGGATCGGTGATCATCTCGTGCACCACGTCGAGGCTGCCATGGGCATAGTTCTCGAAGGGCAGCATCAACAGGCCCTTGCCGCCGCGGTCCATGATCGCCTCGAGCGCGACCTGCTGCGGCGTGCGGCCGGTGCGCTCCGCGATTGCCTTCACCGATTCGCTGGCCTGCGGTTCGTAGTTGGGCCGTTCGCCGATGGGGAACATCTTGTGGAAGGCCTGGGCCATGAAGGCGCGCGGACCGTCCCCGTTGGGCTCCTCGACCAGGCGCCGACGGAGGTCGGCGTCCGATGAAAGGCGGGCAAAGCGCTCGGCCGGCGAGAGCTTCACGAGATCGCGCCACGCCGGATGGGCAACGAACGGATGGGCCGTAGTCTCGAGGCCCATGATCACGCCGATCGGCCGCGAGCCGACCTGGGCGTTGGCCTCGCGACCCTGGGCGCGCACACCGTGGATCTGGTCGAGCGTCTCGCGCCACAGCCCGGGCTGGGCGTCGACCTGGACAAGCAGGCAGGAGAGTGGCCGGCCTGCCAGTTTGGCCGCCGCATCGAGCGCCTCGAACTCACCCGGCCCGAAATCGGAATTGACCTGAAGCACGCCGCGGCCGGCCCGCCTCATGCCTTCGGCCAGAGCGAACAGCTCGGCCTCACGGGCCGACAGCGACGGTGTGAACCGGCCGTCGCGCGCCTTGTGCTTGGTGGTGCGCGAGGTGGTGACGCCCATGGCGCCGGCGCCGAGCGCCTCCTCGACCAGTCGTGTCATTTCCTCGCGCTCGCCCTGATTGGGCATCTCGGCGTGATCGGCGCCGCGCTCGCCCATGACGTAGAAGCGCAGCGCCCCGTGCGGCAGCTGGGCCGCGACATCGACGGCGCGCGGCATCGACGCCAGCGCGTCGAGATATTGCGGGAAGGATTCCCAATTGAATTTCACGCCCTCGCTCAGGACGGTGCCCGGGATGTCCTCGACGCCTTCCATCAGGTTGATCAGGTAGCCTGAGGCGCCGGGGCGAACCGGGGCGAAGCCAACGCCGCAATTGCCGAACACCGTAGTGGTCACGCCGTGCCATGACGAAGGCGTGAGGAAGGGGTCCCAGGTGGCCTGGCCGTCATAGTGGGTGTGGATGTCGACGAAGCCCGGCGCCACGAGCAGGCCCGCGGCATCGATCTCGCGCCGGGCAGGCCCCAGTCTCGCTTCGACCGCGGCGATCTTGCCGTCCTGCACTGCAACATCGGCTACTCGGCGCGGAGCGCCCGAGCCGTCGATCACGGTTCCGTTTCGGATGACGAGGTCAAACATTCCGGCAGGATAGGCCGCCGGCGCCCGACCGGTCTATGTTCTGGGCCGGACAAGCTCTCACGTTCAGGAGAACGACCCTTGCAAAGACCGATGCTCTTCACGCCGCTGAAACTCCGGGGCGTGGTGGCGGCCAACCGCACTGTGGTCTCGCCGATGGTGCAGTACCGCGCCACCGACGGGCTGGTGAACGATTATCACCTCGTGCATCTCGGCAAGTTTGCGCTGGGCAAGTTCGGCATCATTTTCACCGAGAACTGCGCCGTGGTCCCGGAAGGCCGCGTGACGCAGGGCGATCTCGGCATGTGGGACGACGGCCAGATCGAAGGCCACAGGCGCCTGACGCGCTTCCTGAAGCAGGAAGGCTCGCTCGCCGCCACGCAGATCACCCATGCCGGCCGCAAGGCCTCCTCGCCGCGGCAGTTCGACAAGCCGGACGAATTCGGACCCAGGGATGCCGGGTGGAAGCGCTGGCAGGTCTATGGACCGTCGGCGATCTCCGCCGGGGAGCGCTACTCCGAAACGCCACTGGCCCTCGACGTCCTGCAGATGGAAATGA
>CAYZQZ010000385.1:0-4367 GCA_964480235.1 uncultured Reyranella sp.
TCGACCTCACCGCCGCCTACACCGGAACCGACATCTCCGTACAGAATTGCGGCGGTACCCAGAACTGCGCCAGCCGCGTCATCTTCTCGATCTCGAAGACTTTCTAGTTTTCAATCTCAAGGGCACGCCTGCCTGTGTCGGCGGCCTTGAGGCCCTGTTGCCGCAAGGCCGATCGGCTGCCATGTATTCCCGCATGGATAGCCGGGTTTTCGATCTTGTCGTCGTCGGTGCGGGTCTGAACGGCAGCCTGCTCGCGCTTGCCGCCGGTGAGGCGGGGCTGCGCACCGCTGTGGTTGATCGGGTTCCCCTGACGCAGCTCACGAAGCCGGCCTTCGACGGGCGCACCACGGCCCTTTCCTACACCAGCCAGCGCATGTTCGAGGCGCTGGGAGCGTGGGACGACGTCGAGCCTCACGCCGAGCCGATCCTCGACATCCATATTTCCGATGCCGGCCACGACGGTCGCGCCAGCAAGCTGCATCTGCATTTCGATCACCGGGAGGCCACTCGCGAAGGCGAAGAAGCCGCGCCCATGGGCTGGATCGTCGAGAACCGCCATTTGCGCACCGCGCTGCTTCGACGGCTCGCCGCCTGCTCATCGGTTGAACTGGTTGCACCGGATGAGGTCATGGAAACCACGCGCGACCCGCATCGCGCGCATATCAGACTCAAGAGCGGCCGGACCCTCGACGCACGCCTGGTGGCTTCAGCGGAGGGCCGGCAGGGATCGATGCGCGAGGAAGCCGGCATCGGCGCCCGGAGTTGGTCGTATCGCCAAACCGCGATCGTGCTTGTGGCGCAGCACGAGTTGCCGCATCGCGGCGTCGCCCAGGAGAAATTCCTGCCGGGCGGACCCTTCGCCATCCTGCCCATGCGTGACGGGCCCGACGGCAGCCACCGTTCCTCGATCGTGTGGAGCGAGCGCACCGGGCTGGCGCGCCGTCTCCTCGAACTCGATGCGCCGCGCTTCCAGGCTGAGTTCGCACGCCGCTTTGGCGATCATCTTGGCGCCGTGCACCCGATCGGGCCGCGCTGGTCCTATCCCCTCAGCCTCGTGCATGCCGAGCGTTACGTCGAGCAACGACTCGTGCTGGTCGGCGACGCCGCGCACGGCATCCATCCGATTGCCGGGCAAGGCTACAATCTCGGGGTTCGCGACATCGCAGCCCTCGTCGAGGTGCTGATCGATGCCAAGCGCCTGGGGCTCGATATCGGTGCCGCCGACACGCTGGAGCGCTACGCCCAATGGCGCCGAGCCGACAATTTCACGATGGTCGCTGCGACCGATCTGCTGAATCGGCTGTTCTCAAACGACATCAAGCCGCTCCGGCTGGCACGCGACGTGGGCCTTGCCACCGTCAACCGGGTCCCCGCGCTGCGTCGATTTTTCGTGCGTCACGCCATGGGCCTGGTCGGCGACCTGCCGCGGCTGGTTCGTGGCGAAAGGCCGTAAGGCTTGCCCGGAACGCTGATCGTCCTGCGCGGGCCGGCGATCACCTTCACCGGCGATCCCTTCCGCGACGGGCTCGAGCACACCATGGTGCACTGGCCGGATGCGGCGATCGTGGTCGAGGACGGCAAGGTCCTGCGCGCCGGCCCTGCCCGGGAAGTCCTCGCCGCCTTGCCAAAGGATACCGTCGTCGAGGACTACGGTCCGGACAGCCTGATCACCGCAGGCTTCGTCGACACGCACGTCCACTTCCCGCAAACACCGATGATCGCCTCGCCGGGCGGCCAACTGCTCGACTGGCTCGAGCGCTATACCTTCCCGACCGAACTGAAGTTCGCGGATGTCGAATTCGCCCGCGAGGCTGCGCGCGTCTTCCTGCAGGAATGCCTGCGCAACGGCGTGACCACGAGCTGCGTCTATTGCACGGTCCATCCGCATTCGGTCGATGCGCTGTTCGAGGAGGCCGAGCGGCTCGGCCTGCGCCTTGCCGCCGGCAAGGTGCTGATGGACCGTAATGCACCCGAGGGGCTGCGCGACACTGCGCAGACCGGTTACGACCAGTCGGCGGCGTTGATCGCCAAGTGGCACGGCAGAGGCCGGCTGATGTACGCCGTCACACCGCGCTTCGCTGGCAGTTCGACGCCGGAGCAGCTCGATGCGGCGGGCGCGCTGTGGCAGGAGCATCCCGACTGCCTGATGCAGACGCACATTTCGGAGAACAAGCGCGAAGTCGCCTGGATGAAGGAGCTGTTCCCCGAGCGCCGCAACTATCTCGACATTTACGACCATCACGGGCTGGTAGGACCGCGCGCCGTGTTCGGTCACGGCATCTGGCTGGAGGAAAGCGAACTGCAGCGCCTCCATGACGGCGGTTCGGCAATCTCCCATTGTCCGACCTCGAACCTGTTTCTCGGCAGCGGCGCCTTTAATCTCAGGCGCGCGCTCGATGCCAAGCGGCCGGTGCGCGTCGGCATCGGCACCGACATCGGCGCCGGCACGTCGTTCTCGATCCTCGCGACAATGGGCGAAGGCTACAAGGCGGCGCTGCAGCACCAGCAGACCTTGTCGGCGGAGCATGCGCTCTATCTCGCGACCCGGGGCGGCGCGCGCGCGATGTACCTCGACGACCGGATCGGCAGTCTGGCTGCCGGCCTCGAGGCCGATATCGCCGTTCTCGACATGAAGTCGACGCCGCTGATCGCCTATCGCATGGAGCAGGCACGCGACCTCAGCGAGCGACTGTTCGTCCAGATGACCCTGGGCGATGATCGGGCGATCCAAGCCACCTATGTGGCTGGACGACTTGCCTACAAGCGGCGGCGTTAAATTTCGGTTGCACCCCCTAAATCCTGTGGCCGGAGCGGCCGGATGGGAGTACGCTGACAGGCGTCAGCAGAAGGAGGTTTCTTATCCGTCCGAGGAGCTTGCGCCCCGACGGAACCTGGATCACCGATGGGCCTTCCATCGCGTGCCCTCCACGCCGCACCCTCCGCTCTACTGATCGCCGACGCCTCCGCTTGCGGGGGCGTTTTTGTTTTCTCAAGCATCCTCCGGAGTTCGCCAATGGCAAAACGCGCCGCTCGCCGTGCAAAGCTTCACGCCATCGATAGCGCCCGCGTCCACAACATCTTCGACCACACTCCGGCAAACGACCGAGATCAAAGCTACATCCGAAAAATACGTCCCCGATCGGACAACCAGCGCCTCCTGATGGAGGCCATCGAATCCCGCCCGCTCACCGTCGCTGTCGGCCCTGCCGGCACAGGCAAGACCTACCTCGCCATCTCCGCCGCCGTCGAAGCGCTCGAGGCCGGCACCATCTCGCGGATCATCCTGTCGCGCCCCGCCGTCGAGGCTGGTGAGAATCTCGGCTTCCTGCCAGGTGACATGCGCGAAAAGCTAGATCCCTATTTGCGCCCGTTGTGGGACGCCTTGAACGACCGGATGGGCGCCAAGCGCCTGAAGCAGAACCTCGACGACGGCACGATCGAGATCGCGCCGGTGGCGTTCATGCGCGGCCGCACTCTGAACAACAGCTTCGTGCTGATCGACGAGGCCCAGAACTGCACCTATGGCCAGCTCAAGATGCTGCTGACCCGGCTGGGCTGGCATTCGACCATGGTGATCACCGGCGACCCCGACCAGACGGATCTGTTGCCCGAAATGTCGGGACTTGCGGCCATCGCCCAGAGGCTGGAAGGCTTCGAGGATGTTTCGGTCGTCCGCTTGGGCGACATGGATGTCGTGCGCCATCCGCTGGTCGGCCGAATGCTTTCGGTGCTTTAGGCGAGCGACTTATCCACACATCGAAGCGTGGCAGACGATCGGGTCAAAAGAAGAACGTCTGCCTTCACGCCAATTAAATGCAAATTCGGTCCAATCCGAATAACCAAGTCCTGACAAAGGATTAGGTTCCCGGTGGCGGCGGCCTGCCACCCTGCCTACATTAAGTCAATCTCATGACTTCGGTGCTCCACCGGAGACGGCACCGGCTTTTTCACAGACTTCCCCACATACCGTGATCGACGAGAACACCCCTGAACCCTCCACCGGCGAGGAGGCCCAACCCAGCGAGGGCTCCCTCGCCGAGGGCATGCGGGTGATCGCCGAATTCGTGCACACCCTGCCCCGCAAGCCCGGGGTCTACCGCATGATCGCCGCCGACGGCGAGGTGCTCTATGTCGGGAAGGCGCGCTCCCTGCGCAGCCGGGTCGCCGCCTACACCCAACCGACGCGCCTCGAAGCGCGCCTGATGCGCATGGTGTCGACCACGCGCGGCATGGAGTTCGTCGTCACCGACAGCGAGGCCGAGGCCTTGCTGCTCGAAAACAACCTGATCAAGCGCTTTCGGCCACGCTTCAACGTGCTGATGCGGGACGACAAGTCGTTTCCCTACATCGTGATCCGCCGCGACACC
>CAYZQZ010000386.1:0-4328 GCA_964480235.1 uncultured Reyranella sp.
CAGGAGCCGCACCCCGGCGTCGTGTAAGTCTCGATCTTGGCCATCGGAAACTCCTTGTTTCGACTATCACGCCGGCCGTACCACCCGCGCCAGCGTCAGGACATCGACATGGCGGGCTCCTGCCTGCTGCAAGGCTCGGACACAGGAATCGGCGGTGGCCCCCGTGGTCAACACGTCGTCGACCAGGAGCACGCCACGGTCCCTAACCTCGCCTATCCACCGGGGGTGGATATCGAAGGCGAGGCGCACATTGCGCCGCCGTTCCGTGCCATGCAGGCCGGCCTGCGAACCGGTCCAGCGACGACGACGCAGCAGGTCGGGCACCACGCGCAGTCCGGCCTGTTGCGCCACCACCGCGGCCAACAGGGCCGCCTGGTTGTAGCGACGGGTAAACAGGCGCCGCCAATGCAGCGGCACGGGCACGACGAGATCGGCCTCGGGCAGGAGTTCGGCGGCCGCCCGCACCATCCAAGCGGCGCAGGACCTGGTCATGTCGGTCCGATCCCCGTGCTTGAACGGCAGGATAATGCGCCGGCTGCGCTCGTCATAGACCATGGCGGCGCGTGCCCGGCGAAAGCGCGGAGGGCGGGCGAGACAATCGGCACAGTTTGCGTCCGGGCCGACATCGTGGGCGAACGGCACGCCACAGCGCCGGCAATGCGGCGGCGCGATGAAGGAAAAGGCGCTCCAGCATTCGGCACACAGCGAGCCCGGAGTCGCGACGATCTCGTTGCAGCCCAGGCAAAGCGGCGGCAGCACGGCATCGACCATCAACCGGCCCAGGTGCCGCCCCATCTGCCTGCAGGCTGAGACCACGTCCATCGCGAGATGTGGCCCGACAATTGGGCCGACAGCGGGGCACGCTCCCCTACCCGCCGCCATGCTTTCGCCCTACATACAGGGCGTGCACGCTCCCGATCCCCTGCTGGTCTTCGACCGCACCGCGCTCCGCCTGCGACGCGCGCGCGCCGCGCGGAAATGGAGCGACCGCGCCTTCCTGAAGAAGGAGATCGTCATCCGGCTGGTCGAGCGACTCGATGATGTGCGGCGGCGCTTCGACATGGCGCTCGATATCGGCTGCCATGGCGACGAGATCGCGACGGCGCTCGGCACGCGCGCCAGCGTCGGCCGTCTGATCCGTGCCGATCTCGGATTATCCTTTGCGCGGGGCGCCGCCGGGCCGGCCGTCGTCGCCGACGAGGAAGCGCTGCCCTTCGCCAGCGCCAGCTTCGATCTGGTGCTGAGCGCCATGACCTTGCACTGGGTGAACGACCTGCCCGGCACATTGATCCAGATCTCGCGTTGCCTGCGGCCTGACGGGCTGTTCCTCGGCGCGATGCTGGGCGGCGGCACCCTGTGGCAGCTGCGCCAGGCGCTGGCTGCCGCGGAAAGCGAGGTTGAGGGCGGCCTCAGCCCGCGCATTTCGCCGTTCGCCGATCTCGGCGACGCGGCTGGCCTGCTGCAGCGCGCGGGCTTTGCCCTGCCGGTCGCCGACAGCGAATCCATCGACGTCGAATACGACAACGCTCTCGCGCTGATGCGCGATCTGAGCGCCATGGGCGAAGGCAACTTGGTGGCCGAACGCCGGCGCGCCTTCAGCCGGCGCACGACCCTGCTGCGCGCCACCGAGATCTACGCCGAGCGGTTCGCGCAGCCAAACGGCCGGATCGCCGCGACCTTCGAAGTTCTGTTCCTCCACGGCTGGGCGCCGCATGCCTCCCAGCCGAAGGCGCTGCGCCCGGGCAGCGCTGCCCACCGCCTCTCCGAGGCTCTCGGCACCACCGAACACAGTACCGGCGTGAAAGCCGGACGGAGCTGACCGCTTGCCCAACAAACTGCCGTTCGGCGACCTTCTGTCGGAGAGCTTCGGCTTCTTCTTCGCCAATCTCCGGCTGTTCTTTCACCTCGTGACGATCCCATGGATCATCTCGCTGGTGCTGCGGATTGCCGCCGCCGGAATGAATCGCGAGTCGCCGCTCGGCATGCTGGCTGAGAAGGCGATCGACGTCATTCCCACCGTGATGTTCATGGTCGCCTGGATGCGCGTGGTGTTGTTGGGGCCACGCGGCGTCGAGCGGCTGCCCGGCCTCGGCTGGTCGCCTCGCGAGAGCGCCTTCCTGATGCACCTTATCCGCATCGGCGGCGTCACGTTCCTGCTGATCGGCGCGTTCGTCCTGACCCTGGGCTCGATCGACCCCGCGGCATTCAGCGGCGGCCAGATCGATCCCGACCTCGCCAAACGCGAGACCCTGGCCGCACCGCTCGGCGTCGGCTTCATGGTTTCAGCACTGATCGCGCTCCGCGTGAGCTTCGGATTGGCCGCCACCGCGGTTGGCGTTCCGTTCTCGCCCCGCGACTCCTGGGCGTTCAGCCGTGGCAGCGCCTGGACAATCATAGCCACCCTGTTCCTGATCTACTTCAGCGGCGCGATCGCGATCATGATGGCGGCGCTCATACCGCACGCCTTCATCAAGGGTATCGGCGCCGGCGCCGCCGCCGCGGTGATCGCCTGGGCGATCGCCATCCTAGTCTCGTATGCCGGCGTCGGTATAGCCGCCACCGCACAGGCCGTGATCTTCCGCCGCCTCACCGGCTGGCGCGAAGGCGTGCCGCTCAACCCGCCGCGCTAGAGCAGGTCTCGCAGCAGCCCGACCAACGGTAGGTCGGCGGGCGGCATGGGATAGCGGCCGAGTTCCGTCGGCAGCACCCACTTCAGGGCCTGCCCCTCGCGTGGCTGCGGCGTGCCACGCCACTTGCGGCAGGCGTAAACCGGCATCAACAGATGGAACTTTTCATAGCCGTGGCTCGCGAAGGCGATCGGCGCCAGGCAACTCGTCGCGGTCTCAATGCCGAGTTCCTCGTTGAGTTCCCGAACCAGCGCGTGCTCGGGAGTCTCGCCGGCATCGACCTTGCCGCCCGGAAACTCCCAAAGGCCGGCCATCGACTTGTCCCGCGGCCGCTGCGCGATCAAAACCCTGCCGTCGGGATCGACCAGCGCCACGGCGGCAACCAGTACCACCGGCCGATCGCCGAGCGGCGGAACGCCGCCGGGACACTCGTCCTCCAGGCGCGCACTCAACGAGCGCGCCTCAAGAACGGTAGCTGCCGTTGATGTCGATGTAGCCGTGCGTCAGGTCGCAGGTCCATACAGTGGAGCGGCCGCGGCCGATGCCGAGATCGATATCGATCACGATGTCGGTGCCCTTGATGTGCTTGGCGACCGGCGTCTCGTCGTAGTTTGGCACGACCTGGCCCGCGTCGGTGATCTTCACGCCGCCGATGGAGATCCGGAGCTTGTCGCGATCAGCGCGCTCGCCCGACTTTCCGACCGCCATGACGATGCGGCCCCAGTTGGCGTCCTCGCCGGCAATCGCGGTCTTGACCAGCGGCGAATTGGCGACCGCCAGGCCGATCTTGCGGGCCGCGCCGTTAGAAGAGGCGCCGCCCACGTTGATGGTGATGAACTTGGTCGCGCCCTCGCCGTCGCGGGCAAGGAGCTGGGCGAGATCGATCAGCAATTCGTCGAGCGCGCGCTTGAAATCGACCAGCACCGGATCGTCGGCTTCCTCGATCGGCGCGTGCCGTGCCGAGCCGGTGGCAGCGAGCAGAAGGGTGTCCGACGTCGAAGTATCGCCGTCGACCGTAACGCAGTTCAGCGACTTGTCCGCGGCATCGGTCAGCAGCTTCTGCAGCACCGAGCCCGGCACTTTGGCGTCGGTGAAGACGAAGGCCAGCATGGTCGCCATGTCGGGCGCGATCATGCCCGAGCCCTTCAGGAATCCGTTCAGCGTGACCGTCTTTTCACCGATCTTTGCCTGGCGCGTGGCGAGCTTGGGAAACGTATCGGTAGTCATGATCGCGCCGGCAGCGGCCGACCAGTTGTCCTCCCGCGCACCCTTGATCAGGGCGGGCACCACTGCCGCGATCTTCTCCCAATCGAGTGGCTGGCCGATCACGCCGGTCGAGGCCATGAACACCTCATTGCGCGGACAGCCCAGGGCCTGGGCGATGGCGCGAGTGCTTTCCTCGACCGCCTTGTCGCCCAGCTTGCCGGTAAAGGCGTTGGCATTACCGGCATTGACCACGATCGCCCGAACCTTACCGCGGGCCAGGTTCTTGCGGCACCAGTCGACCGGGGCCGAGCAGGTCTTGGACTTGGTCAGCACGCCCGCAATAGTGGCGCCGGCCGGCAGCAGAGCCAGCATGACATCGTCGCGCCCCTGGTAACGCACGCCGGACGCGGCGGCCGCGAGCTTGACGCCCGCGATGCGCGGCAGCGTCGGCGTCGTCTTTGGCGCAAGCGGCGATACGGCGTGATTGACGGCCAT
>CAYZQZ010000387.1:0-4322 GCA_964480235.1 uncultured Reyranella sp.
GCCTCGCCGTTCGGCCCCTTGGTCGGATTGTCATAGCGCTGGGTCGCTGCGCCCGCGATGCGGGCGGCGGCCAGGAATTTCTCGCGCGCCTCGCTGTACGTTGAGGCGAAGGACTGGGTCTGCATGAGCCTCTCTCAGGTTCGCAAGGTCAGGCCGCCATCCACCACCAGTTCGTGGCCCGTGATGAAGTCGGCCTCGTCCGATGCCAGCAAAAGCGCGCCGCGCGCGATGTCGATCGGCTGGCCGAGCCTGCGCAGCGCGGCCTTCTTCTCCCACACCGCCCGAATCTCGGGATTGTCGAAGTTGCTGCGGGTCATCCCCGTATAAATCGCGCCGGGGCAAACGTAGTTCGCCGTGATGTTGAATTTGCCGAGTTCCAGGGCGAGCGTGCGTGTCAGCCCGCCAACACCTGCCTTGGAGGCGCAATAGGCCGCCAGGCCATAGTCGGTGTCGAAGGCCATCACCGACGCCGTATTGACGATTCGGGCCCTGCCCTTCTCTCTCGCGCGCCGCTTCAGTACGGGAATGGCCTCGCGGCAGATCCGAAACATGGCGCGTACATTGACTGCATTCACCCGATCCCACTGCTCGTCGGTCATTTCCTCGACGAAGGCGCGGCCGCTGACGCCCGCATTGTTGAACAGGATGTCGAGCGCACCAAACCTTTCCACCGCCGCTTCGACGATGCGCCTGGGCGCATCGTCGCCGGTGATGTCGCAACCGAAGGCGGCAATGGCGCCGTTTCCCTTGTGTACTTCCGCGACAGACGAATCAGGCCGATCGACGGCCAGTACCTGCGCGCCTTCGTCGGCGAACAGCTTGGCCGAAGCCGCACCGATGCCCGACCCCGCTCCGGTCACGATCGCGATCTTGCCTGCCAGGCGCGCCATGCGTTTCTCCCTCATTCGACCTTGATGCCCGATGCCAGTGCGACCTTGCGCCATAGCGCCAGGTCCTTCTCCAGCAGTGTCGCGAACTGACGCGCGTCGTGCCCCACCGGATCGGCGCCGAGCTTGACCAGCCTTTCACGCACTTCGGGCGACAAGGCAGCCTCGATGAAGGCGCGCTGCAGGCGGTTCGTAACGGTCGGCGGGACATGGACCGGCGTCATGATGCCCATCCAGACCACGACTTCCGCCGACGGCCACCCGGCTTCGGCCATGGTGGGCACGTCCGGAAGGAGGGCCGATCGCACCGGCGTGGTCACGGCCAGCGGCCGCAACTTGCCCGACGAAATCGTCGGCGCCGCCGAAGCGGTACTGGTGAACATGCAATGAACCTGCCCGCCCCAAAGGTCGTTCAACGCCGGCGCAGCACCACGGTAGGGGACGTGCACGACATCGATGTCGGCCGCGAGCTTCAGTTGTTCCATCACCAGGTTGGAGATCGTACCAACCCCCGTCGAGGCGTAGTTCAGGCCGCCGCGATGCGCCCGCGCCGCCGAGACGAACTCGTCGACGTTCCTGAAGCCCGATTTCTCGGACACCACCAGCACCATCGGCGTATCGACCAGGTGAGCGACCGGCGCCAGTTCGCCGGGCGGATCGAATGTCAGGGACTTGTTTATCCAGGGCGGGATCGTGACCTGCGCCGCAGAGGCGAGCAGCAGGGTGTAGCCGTCGGGCTCGGCGCGAGCGACCGCCGCCGCACCGATCAATCCCGCCGCGCCACCGCGATTGTCGACAATGACAGGCTGGCCCAATCGATGGCTCGCCTGCTCACCGACCAGTCGGCCAAGAATGTCGATCGCGCCGCCCGCCGCAAACGGCACGATCAGCGTAATCGGCTTTTCGGGGAAATCGGCCGCCCTCGCCGGTCGCGTCAACAGCGACCCGCCGAGCGCGGCGGTGAAGCCGCGCCGCCCTAAGCGACGGACATCCGTCATCGGCCTGCGCCCCCGTCGTCGTCCTACGCCATCGTCAGGACGACCTTGCCCGTCGCCTTGCGCGACAGCAGTGCGTTCATCGCTTCTGCGCTCTTCTCGAGCGGGAAGCGCATGGAGACGTGCGGCTTGAGCTTGCCCTGGGCATACCACCACAGCATGTCGTCGAAATTCCTGCGGGCCTCCTTGGGATCGCGGGCGCGCCAGGCACCGTAGAAGATGCCACGCACGTCGCAGCTCTTGAGCAGCGCCAGGTTGGCCGGCAGCTGCGGGATACGTCCGGCGGCAAATCCCACGACCAGGATGCGGCCGTACCAGTTCACGCAGCGAATCGACTCGTCGAAGGCATCACCGCCGACTGCGTCATAGATGATGTCCGCGCCGTTGCCACCGGTCAGCTCTTTCACTTTGTCGCGCATCTTCTCCTTGGAGTAGTTCACGAACATGGTGGCGCCGTACTTGCGGCAGATCTCCATCTTCTCGTCGGAGCCGACCGCGGCGATCACCTTCAGACCGAGCAGAGCTCCGAGCTCGACTGCCGTCAGTCCGACGCCGCCTGAGGCACCGGTCACCAGCAGTGTCTCTCCCGGTTGATAGGAACTGCGTTGCTTCAGGGCGTAGTAGGAGGTGCCGTACGTCATGGTGAAGGCAGCGCCGTCCTCGTAGCTCATGTTCACGGGCATCGGTAGGAGCTGGCCCTGGTCGGCGATCACTTCGGTCGAATAGCCGCCATGGCCGATCGCCGCGATCACACGGTCGCCGACCTTGTATTCCTTGACGTCCCCGGACACCTCGGTCACGTCGCCTGCCACCTCGTGGCCCGGCGCGAACGGGCGCGGCGGCTTGAACTGATACTTGTCGGCGATGATCAATGTGTCGGGAAAATTGACGCCCGCTGCCTTCACGTCGATGCGCACCTGGCCCTTGCCCAGCGGCTTGGACGGCAGCTCCATCAGCTTGAGGCTCTCGGGGCCGCCCGGGCCTTCGCTCATCATGGCGCGCATCGTGTTCTCCCTCTCTTGTGATGGCATTGATACGATGGCCGCCCGGCCAGCGTCCATCTGTGCTAGAAGGGCCGACTTTCGCAGGGGAAAAGATGGCTGGACTTTATTTCGAAGAGTTCACGGTAGGACGCGTGTTCGACCATCCATGGACCCGCACCGTCACCGAGATGGACAATGTCCTCTACAGCTCCCTCACGATGAACGTGCAGCCGCTGCATCTCGACGAGGAGTTCGCCAAGCAGACCGAGTTCGGCCAGCGCATCGTCAACAGCCTGTTCACCCTGGGGCTGATGATCGGCATTACCGTCAACGACACCACGCTCGGCACGACCATCGCCAATCTCGGAATGACCGACGTTCGTTTTCCCAAGCCGGTCTTCCACGGCGACACCCTGCACGTGAAGAGCAAGGTGACGAACCTGCGCGAGAGCAAGTCCCGGCCCGATGCCGGCATCGTCGAATTCCAGCATACCGCGATCAACCAGCGCGGCGAGATCGTCGCCGAGTGCACCCGCCAAGCCCTCATGAAGAAGAAGCCAAAGGCCTGACCATGCGTTCCTTCCTGTTCGTTCCCGGCGATTCGGAACGTAAGCTCGCCAAGGGACCCTCGTCGGGGCCCGACGCTCTGATCCTCGACCTGGAAGACTCCGTCGCCGCCGACCGCAAGAAGCTCGCCGGCGAGATGGTGCAGGCCTATTTGAAGTCGGCCGATCGCAAGGGGCCGAAGCTCTATGTGCGGGTCAACGCTCTCGACACCGGCCTGACCTTGTCCGACCTCGCGACGGTCATGCAGGGTCGTCCCGACGGCATTGCCTTCCCCAAGTGCATCGGCCAGCGCGACCTCGATCTTCTGGCGATTTATCTCGATGCGTTGGAAGCACGCGAAGGCATCGAGAAGGGCCACACCAGGATCCTGACCATCGCCACCGAGAGCGCGGCGGCCGTGCTGGCCCTGATGGCCGCACCGGCCAAGCATCCGCGCCTCATTGGACACTCCTGGGGCGGCGAGGACCTGATGGCCGATCTCGGCGCCCTGGCCAAAGGCCCTGCTCTCGGCGTCTATGACGACACGTTCAAGCTGGCGCGGACCGTCAACCTCATGGCGTCGGTTGCCGCCGGTGTCACGGCCTACGATACGGTCTATCCGGACATCAAGAACGTCGACGGCCTGCGTGCCGAGGCAAACGACGCCAAACGCATGGGCTATGGCGGCAAGATCGCGATCCACCCCGACCAGGTCGCGATCATTCACGAGGTCTTCACGCCCAACGCCTCGGAAGTCGACTGGGCCAAACGTGTGATCGCCACCTTCCGCGACAATCCCAATGCCGGCGTGCTGACACTCGACGGCAAGATGCTCGACCGGCCCCATCTGGTGCTGGCGCAGCGCCTGATGGCGCGAGCGGGAGGATGAAGGACAACTTTCCGCTCCTGGA
>CAYZQZ010000388.1:0-4318 GCA_964480235.1 uncultured Reyranella sp.
GTCGCTTCCGCCCGTGTCGGTCTCGGCGCCGTGGCGCCGACGGTGCTGCGCGTCGAGAAGGCCGAAAAGGCGCTGATTGGCTCGAAGCTCGACGACAAGGCGCTCGAGGCCGCCGCCGCCGCCTGTTCGGCGGCGTGCAAGCCGATCGACGACAAGCGCGGCACCATCAAGTACCGCACCAAGATTGCCGGCGTGCTGCTCAAGCGCGTGGCGCTGATCGCACGCGACCGCGTCAAGGGCGCGGAACACCACATGCACGAGCAATGGGCTTAAAGGGGCAGGGGCAGAGACAAATGGCAAAGATTCACGTCAACACGACCATCAACGGCGCGCCGACCGAATATCTGTGCGACGCCAACCAGACCCTGCTCGATGTCCTGCGTGACAATCTCGGGCTGACCGGCAGCAAGGAAGGCTGCGGTTCGGGCGATTGCGGCGCCTGCAGCGTCACCATTAACGGCCGGCTGGTCTGTTCGTGCCTGGTGCTCGCGGCGGAAGCCGAGGGCCAGAAGGTCGAGACCATCGAGGGCATGGCGGACGGCGACAAGCTGCATCCGCTGCAGAAGAAGTTCGTCGAGATGGCCGCGCTCCAGTGCGGCATCTGCACGCCGGGCTTCCTCGTGGCCTCGCGTGCGCTGCTCGCCAAGAACCCCAATCCGACGGAGACCGAGGTCCGCTTCTGGCTGGCCGGAAATCTCTGCCGCTGCACCGGTTACGACAAGATCATCAGCGCCGTCCTCGACGTCGCCGCTGAAATGAGGGCCGCCAAATAAGGGAGTCCGCCAAATGAGCAACCCTAAGTACAAGTGGATCGGCACGCGCCCCGATCGTCCCGACGGCGCCGACAAGGTCACCGGTCGTGCCCGCTTCGGTGCCGACTTCAATCTGCCGGGTCAATTGGTCGGCAAGGTGCTGCGCAGCCCGCACGCCCATGCCGTGATCAAGTCGATCGACACCTCCAAGGTCGAGGCACTGCCCGGCGTGAAGGCCGTCGTCACGGCGAAGGATTTCCCCGAGCAGGCCAACCTGATCGTGCCGACCGGCGAGATGCAGGTGAATCTGCGCGACATCACGCGCAACATCATGGCGCGTGAGAAGGCGCTCTACGAAGGTCACCCGGTGGCCGCCGTCGCTGCGGTCTCGGAGGCCGTTGCCAAGCAGGCACTGGCGCTGATTAAGGTCGACTACAAGGTGTTGCCGCACGTCATCGACGTCGCCGACGCGATGAAGCCCGGTGCGCCGATCCTTCACGACGGCATGATGACCGAGGGCGCCAATCCGCCGGCCACCAAGCCGTCGAACATCGCCAACCGCATCGAGTTCAAGAAGGGCGACGCGGCGGCGGGCTTCGCCCAGGCCGAGATCGTCATCGAGCGCGATTACAGCACCCAGGCGGTGCATCAAGGCTACATCGAGCCGCATGCGACGCTCGCCAGCGCCGCCGAGGACGGCCAGGTCCAGCTCTGGTCGACGACGCAGGGCCATTTCCAGGTCCGCGGGTTCTGCAGCAAGCTCCTGAACATCGACACCTCGCAGATCCGCGTGACGCCGACTGAAATCGGCGGCGGCTTCGGCGGCAAGACCGTCGTCTATCTCGAGCCGCTCGCCATCCGCCTGTCGCAGAAGTCGGGCAAGCCGGTGAAAATGACCATGACGCGCGAGGAGGTGTTCCGCGCCTCCGGCCCGGCTCCGGGCGGCGACGTCAAGGTCAAGATCGGCGCCACCAAGGATGGCCGCATCGTCGCGGCCGAGTGCATCGTCAAGATGCAGGCGGGCGCCTTCCCGGGCTCGCCAGTCGGTCCGGCCTGCATGTGCAGCTTTGCCTGCTACGACATCGACAACGTCTACATCGAAGGCTTCGACGTGGTGAGCAACCGGCCCAAGGTCGCTGCCTACCGCGCGCCCGGCGCCCCGATCTCGGCATGGGCGGTGGAGTCGACGATCGACATGTTGGCGCAACGCCTCAACATGGATCCGATCGATCTGCGCCTCAAGAATGCCGCCAAACAGGGCACCAAGACTGCCTACGGCGTCACCTTCAACCGCATCGGCATGGTCGAGACGCTCGAGGCGGCGAAGGCTTCGCCCCACTACAAGACGCCGGTGAAGCCCGGCTACGCGCGCGGCGTCGCCGCGGGCTTCTGGTTCAACGTCGGCGCCGATTCCAGTGCCGCCGCCCATGTCGGTGAGGACGGATCGGTCACGGTGATCTCGGGCAACCCCGACATCGGTGGCAGCCGCGCCTCGCTCGCCCTGATGGCGGCGGAAGAGCTCGGTGTCGATTACGAGAAGGTGCGGCCGGTGATCGCCGACACCGCCTCGATCGGCTTCAACTTCGTGACCGGCGGCAGCCGCGTTACCTTCGCCACGGGGCTCGCCGTGGTGAACTCGGTGCGCGACATGATCCGCGAGCTCAAGGTGCGCGCCGCCAAGATCTGGAACGTCGATCCCGACGGCGTGATCTGGGAGAACGGCATGGCCAAGCCCGCGGGCTCCAACGTCGGCGAATTCGAACCGCTGACCCTGGCGCAGCTTGCCGCCCAGGCCGGCAAGACGGGCGGTCCGATCAACGGCCACGCCCAGCTCAACGTCACGGGCGCCGGCCCCGGCTTCGGCGTGCATATCTGCGACGTCAAGGTCGACCACGACACGGGCTGCGTCACCGTCGGCCGCTACACGGCCGCCCAGGACGTCGGCACGGCGATCCATCCTTCCTATGTCGAGGGCCAGCTTCAGGGCGGTGCCGTGCAGGGCATCGGCTGGGCACTGAACGAGGAATACATCTACAACAAGCAGGGTCGCCTCGATAATCCGGGCTTCCTCGACTACCGCATGCCGGTGGCCTCGGACCTGCCGATGATCGAGACCGTGCTGGTCGAAGTGCCGAATCCGACGCATCCGTACGGCGTGCGCGGTGTCGGCGAGGTGCCGATCATCCCGCCGGTCGCCGCCGTCGGCAACGCCATCGCGCGTGCCACCGGACTGCGCCTGGTCGACCTGCCGTTGTCGCCGCCCAAGATCTCGGAGGCGCTCGATTCGGCGGCTCCGCGGATGGCGGCGGAGTAACGGCCGAGTAACAAGAAGCGTAGCGCTGGGAGGAACCGAAATGGCTTACAAGATCATGATCATGGGCGCGTCCTATGGATCTCTGCTCGCGTCCAAGATCCTGTTTGGAGGCCATTCGGTTCATCTCATCTGTCTGCCGGCCGAGGCGGACTTGATCAACTCCGAGGGCTTCAAGGTCCGGCTGCCGGTGCGCGGCCGGAAGGATCAGGTGCTGCTGGAGTCGCGAAAGCTGCCGGGCAAGGTGTCCGCGGGCGGCGTCGACAGCGCCAACCCGAACGACTTCGACCTGATCGGCCTCGCCATGCAGGAGCCGCAATACCGGTCCCCCGGCGTGCGCGAGCTGCTCGACAAGGTTGCCAGGTCGGGCAAGCCCTGCATGTCGATCATGAACATGCCGCCGCTGCCCTACATGCGGCGCATCGCGGGCCTGAATGGCGATTCGCTGAAGCCCGCCTACACCGATGCCTCGGTGTGGGACAATTTCGATCCCGAGCGCATGACTCTCAACAGCCCCGACCCGCAGGCGATCCGTCCGCCGGAAGAGAAGATCAACTTCCTGCAGGTGACGCTGCCCACCAACTTCAAGGTGGCGAAGTTCAAGGACGACAAGGCGACGGCGATCCTGCGTCAACTCGAGAAGGACGTCGAAGCCGCGCGCTTCGATGCGCCGGAAGGCAAGATCGAGCTGCCGGTGAAGCTCAAGGTCTACGACTCGATCTTCGTGCCGCTCGCCAAGTGGGCGATGCTGCTGTCAGGGAACTATCGCTGCATCACCAAGGACGGCATGCGTACCGCCCAGGAAGCGGTTCACAGCGACATCGAGACCTCGCGCTCGGTCTACAATTTCGTCAACGATCTCTGCGTGAAGCTCGGCGCCAACCCGGCGGATCTCGTACCGTTCGAGAAGTACGCTGCGGCGGCGCAGAGCCTGGTGCGGCCGGCCTCGGCGGCACGCGCCCTGAACAACGGCGTGCCCAACATCGAGCGTGCCGACAAGCTGGTGCAGCTCATTGCGCGGCAGAAGGGCCTCAGCCACCCGGTGATCGACGCCACCGTCGCGCTGGTCGATGCGCGACTGGAAATCAATCGCAGCAAGGCGGCCTGAGCTGTCGATCAACTTGCACTGCAGTTAGCGACGATCCAAACGCTGGCGAGAGGTTGCGACTTGTAACGACCAGGCGTTTGGGGTCTCTTGCCCTGTAAGCGCCGGAGACAAAATCCCTCACTGAAGCGGCCGGAAAGTCTGGTTGCG
>CAYZQZ010000389.1:0-2714 GCA_964480235.1 uncultured Reyranella sp.
AACCCGGCGAGGATCGCCATCGTCGTGTCGTGATCGAACAGATAAGCGTCGTCCACCTGCGGAACGTGCTCGGTCGGCTGGCTGAAAGCCGGCACTTCCATGTCAGTGTCGATACCGAAGAGCTGGCGGGCGGAAACCTTGATATCCGGCATGCCCGAAGCGTTCTGGCGGGCAGCGGTCGTCGTGGAAGCCATCACATGTCCTACATAACAAAGCCCGCCAAATTGCGGGCTTAAAGTGATAGTCGCAGGCCGATTTGTGCGCTGCAAGCGACCAATTGGCGGGGCTGCCCTGAATGAGGCTAATTGGTCGCGGTCACTCCATCGGCAGGTGTTCCGAAGCCCGCAGGGTGGAATAGGCGGCGTTGATTTCCTTGAGCTTTTCCTCGGCCTCCCGGGCGCCGCCGTTGGCGTCGGGGTGGTGCAGTTTTACCAGTTCCTTGTAACGAGATTTCACGTCTGCCTGTGTCAGCGGCCATGAAAGTTCAAGGACGCCCATGGCATTGCGTTCGGCCGGCGTCAGTTGCTCGCTGCCATCCATTTTCGGCTGCGGCCGCTCACCGAGGCCTGCATCGTCACTGAGGCCAAGCGGGTCGTGAATCTGCGCCCCGCCGGAGCGGCGACCGCCCAGCGGCCAGACTGGCCGGCGCCACGTCGTGTCGGCACGGATGTGCTTTTCGATCTCGTCCGCGTCGAGGCCTCGAAAGTAGTCCCACTTCTTGTTGTAGTCGCGTACATGCTCGAGGCAGAACCAGCGATACTGATCGAGCTTGTCGCGCGAGAAGGGCGCCCGGAATTCTCCGGGCAGGCGGCAACCCGGCGCTTCGCAGACCCGCTCGAAGGTTTTGACGCCCTCGGTCGTCAGAGGTTTGGCTCGCCGGCGCGACATCGGATTAATATGTGTTCAACGCATTGGGTGGGCAAGTGAGGCAAGCGATGGGCGCGGTCGCAAACGCGATTGACAACAAGCTCCGGGCGCGATTTGCGCCGCAGCGGCTCAATGTCGAGGACGATTCGGCGCGCCATCGCGGCCATGCTGGCTATCGCGAGGGCGGCGAGACCCATTTCAAGGTAGAGATCGTTGCGGCGGCTTTCGAGGGCCAGAATCGCGTCGTGCGGCAGCGCCTGGTCTACGACACATTGAAGGACGAATTCGCCGCCGGCCTGCACGCGCTGGAAGTCAGGGCGCTCACGCCTGCTGAGGCGGCGAAAATCTAGCCGTCCATCTCGATCTCTTTGCCCTCGGCCGCCTTGCGCACCGCCTCGGCATCGGGGCCGGTGTAAAATTGCGGTACCCAGCGCTTGGTGACTTCGCTGTCGGACGCCCAAGCGTGGCAGTTGTCGAGCATATAGGGTTTGCGCGCCGGCCTGTCGGGATCTCGCGCCTTGGGCGGCTTGCCGATCTTCGCGCGATGAGCGGCCTGCAACTCGTTGGCTTTGCGCGAGCCCGCGGTCTGGAAGGCCGTCGTGGCGACGGGACCGAGTAGCTCGACGAGGTGCGTGCAGCCGTGTACGCCGCCGAGCCGCTCCTTGACCGCACGGGTGAAGCCCGGACCGATGCGCAATCCGATGAGCTTCCGGTAGTTCGGTGTGATGTCACCGCACATCCGGTACGGCGAGCTGTCGGTCACGGCCTCGACGTCAACGATCGTGAAGCGATGGTCGAGGGTCAGGCGGATCGACATGTCATGCACGTAGTCGCCCGGCTTGAGCGGTCCACGCCATTCGTTGGCATGCTCGTACGTCTTTTCGTCGGTGATCCGCCCCTCGATGTCCCAGAGGCCGTCCTCTCGATAGAAGCCCTGGCAGGTCACGCGGCGGGTGTGCAGATGCTGTCGCCCGACTGGCGGCGAAAGCGGCATGGTCGATCCTCTCGATGAGCCGAAGGGGTGGGGGTCAGGCCGCCTGTATGACGGCGGGGGGTACGATACGCAACTCGGCGATGCGGGTGCCCTCGCGCTTCAGAATTTCGAACCTGAAGCCGTAGAATGCATAAATCTGGCCAACTTCGGGAATGCGCCTCGCCTCGTGCAGGATCAGGCCCGCGATGGTCGTGGCGACGTCCTCCGGCAGACCCCAGCCGAATTCGCGGTTGAGATCGCGGATCGGCACGTCGCCCTGGCTGATCAGGCTGCCGTCCTCGCGTTTCACCACGCCGCGCTTGATGCGGTCGTGCTCGTCCTCGATGTCGCCCACGATCTCCTCGATGATGTCCTCGAGGGTGACGATGCCGCGTAGCGCGCCATATTCGTCGACCACGATCGCAAAGTGCTCATGACGTTCGCGGAACGCCTGCAGCTGGTCGAACAGGATCGTCGATTCCGGGATGAACCAGGGCGGCGTCATGACGTCGGTGATCTTCACCGTCTCCGGCCCGCCCGCCGCCTTGACGGCGCGGAACAGGTCCTTGGCGTGCACGACGCCGACGATGTTGTCGGGCTGTCCACGGAACAGCGGGATGCGCGTGTACGGCGCATCGAGCGCCTGGCTGACGATCGACTCGGTCGGCGCCTCGGCGTCGATCAGCACCACGCTGGCGCGATGGGTCATCACGTCGCCGACGGTGCGGTCGCCGAGATCCAGCACCGAGCGCAACATTGCCTTTTCCGCCGGCGCGTCGGTGCCGATTTCGTCGGTGCCGTGCATTTCGATGGCGCCGCGCAGCAGTTCGGTGTGCTCGTCGGCATCGTGCATGCGATCGACCTGGATGCCCAT
>CAYZQZ010000389.1:2814-4313 GCA_964480235.1 uncultured Reyranella sp.
GCCGACAGGATGTTCATCACGCTGTTGCCGAGCAGAACGGCGCTCACCGTCTCGTCCTTGCGCTCGAGCAGCTGGTTCACCATCTCCGCCCGCCGGTTGCCCTGCTGGGCGAGCCGGTGCATGCGTGGCGGCGAGGCGCCGGTGACAGCGGTCTCGGCGGCGGACATGTAGGCGCCGAGCGCTAGGCAGAGCAGGACGAGCGGTGCCGCCACGGAGAGCGGCAGGTGGAGCGCGATCTCGTGTTCCATGACCCTGTCTAGGCAGCGATCGCCCGATCGAGCAAGTCGCGCAACTGCGCCTCATCGATGTCGCGGCTGACGAAGGCCCGGCCGATGCCGCGGGCCAGGACGAAAGTAAGCTTGCCCGCCTCTGCCTTCTTGTCGCCACGCATGTGCTCGATCAACTTCGCCGCATCCCAGGTCCGGCTGTTGTCGCCGCCGATCGAACGCAGTCGTACCGGCAGGCCAACTGCGCCCAGATGGGCTCGTACGCGCGCGGCGTCTGCCTCGGGACAGAGCTTCAGCCGGGCGGAGAAGTCGAAGGCCATGGCCATGCCGGTGCCGACCGCCTCGCCGTGCAGCAGGTCTCCGCCGAAGCCGGTCTCGGCCTCCAGCGCGTGGCCGAAGGTGTGGCCGAGATTGAGCAGCGCGCGCAGGTCCGTGGTCTCGCGTTCGTCGGCCGCCACGATCCGCGCTTTGGCGAGGCAGCTCTGCTCGATGGCGTAGGTGCGCAGGGCGGCATCGCCGCTCAGGACCGCTGCACCGTTCTGCTCGCACCACTGGAAGAATGCCGGATCGTCGATCAGGCCGTATTTCACAACCTCGGCGTAGCCCGCCAGCAGCTCGCGGCGCGGCAGGCTGTTGAGCACGTCGGTGTCGGCCACAACCAGGCGCGGCTGATAGAAGGTGCCGATCAGGTTCTTGCCATGACGCGTATTGATGCCGGTCTTGCCACCCACCGAGGAGTCGACCTGTGCGAGCAGGGTCGTCGGTACCTGGATGAAATCGACGCCGCGCAGCAGGACTGCCGCGGCAAAACCCGTGAGGTCGCCGACCACGCCGCCGCCCAGCGCGACCAGGGTGGTCCGGCGGTCGGGCTTGGTATCGAGCAGGGCGTTCATCAGCTGCCCGAAGGTGCCGAGCTCCTTGCTGCTTTCACCCGCCGGCACCACGACCAGGGTGGCGTCGATGCCGGCGTTCTTGAAGGCGTTGAACGCGCGCGTGCCGTAAAGCGGCGCCACGGTCTCGTCGGTCACGATCACGACCTTGGGCCTTGCGAGAAGCGGCTGCACCAGTTCGCCCAGTCGGTCGATGAGGCCGGGGCCGATCGCGATGTTGTAGGCGCGGCCTGCGAGGTCGACCTTGATGATCCGCGTCGTCATACCGAGGCCTTTGCAGATTGGGGGAAGAGATGGTGGCGGAGCGCCTCGATCACCTCCTCGGTGGTGCGCTCGGCCGGCTGCGCCGTCGATTCGACGGTGACATCGGCCTCGGCGTAGA
>CAYZQZ010000390.1:0-4300 GCA_964480235.1 uncultured Reyranella sp.
GGCAGCTCGAGCTGAATGCCGGCACGGTGGTGCGCTCGCGCGGCCTCAGGGTCGGCACTCTGCCGCAGGACATTCCCGAGGGCCTCACCGATCGTCCGCTGCGCGACGTGCTGGGTGATGCCCTGGACCGCGCCGGCCTGGGCGACGATCTGTGGCGCATCGACGTGCTGGCCGACGAGATCGGCGTCGCCCAGGAGCGGCTCGACCGGCCATTCGGCACGCTTTCGGGCGGCTGGCAGCGCCTGCTGCTGATCGCCGCGGCCGCGCGGCTGGAAGAGCCCGACCTTCTGATCCTAGACGAGCCGACCAACCATCTCGATCTCGGCAACATCAACACGCTGGAACGCTGGCTGACCGTCGACTTCGCCGTGCCGATGCTGATCGTCAGCCACGACCGCGAGTTCCTCGACCGGGTGACAGAGCGCACCCTGTTCCTGCGCGCCGACGGCGTGCATTCGTTCACGACGCGCTTCTCGGTGGCACGCGAGGAGTTGCTGCGGCGCGACGCCGAGGCGGCCGCGCGCGCCCGCGTCGAAGACAGGGAGATCAAGCGGCTGGAGGCAGCGGCGGCGCGCTACAAGGTCTGGGCAGTCAAGAATCCCGACCTCAACAAGCGCAAGAACGCCGTCGAGAGCCGCATCGCCCGGATCGAGAGAGACCGCACCCAGGTCTACAGCCAGCGCGAACGCCGCCTCGAACTGGCCGACGGCGACATCGACGCGCGGGTGGCGCTGCGGCTCGCCAATCTCGAGGTGAAGGCCCCCGACGGCCGCAAGCTGCTCGGTATCGAGAAACTCACTATTGCCGCCGGCGAACGGGTGGCGATCCTGGGCATCAACGGCGCGGGCAAATCAACGCTGCTGTCGACGCTGGCGGCAACCTACGACCCCGCGCGCGAACACTACGATAGCGTCTCGCCCGTGCGCTTCAATCCGGCCTGTCGCCTGGTCTATTTCGACCAGACCCTGAACGACCTGCCGGTCAGGATGACGATCCTCGACTATGTCGTGGCGGCAGAGGGCGTCACCGAGAAGGAGGCCGTGCGCCATCTCGCAGGTGCGGGTTTCCCCTTCGCCCGGATCGCCGAGCCGATCGAGGTGCTGAGCCACGGCGAGCGCGCGCGGCTGGTGTTTCTCAAGATGAAGCTGTTGCGTCCGAACTTCTATCTGCTCGACGAACCGACCAACCATCTCGACATCGACGGCCAGGAAGACCTCGAGGAGCAGCTCGAGAAGAGCGACGTCTCCTGCCTGTTCGTGAGCCACGACCGCTTTTTCACGCGCTCGGTGGCGACGCGCTTCCTGGAAATCCGCAAGGGTCGGCTGGTCGACATCGAGGACGCCGAAGCGTTCTTCGACGCCCAGACCGACGCGCCGGCCCGGGGCGCCTCCTAGGTAACGAGCTCGCCGCGGAACGCCCAGCGGGTCATGCGCTTCTCGACCAGGGCGCAGACGGCGTACATCGCCACGCCCATGATCGCGATCGCGAACAGGCCGGCGAAGGTGGTGGGCGCGTCGTTGCGCGCGCCGGCCGACAGCATCAGGAAGCCGATACCGTTGTTGCCGCCCACCGTCTCGGAGATCACCGAGCCGATGAAGGCGAGCGTGATCGCCACCTTCAGGCTGGCAAACAGATAGGGCATGGCGCGCGGAATGCCGACCTTGGTCAGGATCTCGACACGGCTGGCGCCGAGGCTGCGCAGCACGTCGCGCATCTCGGGCTCGATGGTGGCGAGACCGGTCGCGACGTTGACCACGATCGGGAAGAAGCTGATCACGAAGGCGGTGATCACCGCCGGCAATGAGCCGACGCCGACCCAGATCATCAGGATCGGCACGATCGCCACCTTGGGAATGGCGTTGAAGGCGATCAGCAGCGGATAGAGGCCGGAATAGACGAATGGCGAGGCGCCGATCGCCAGGCCCAGCAGCAGGCCGCCGGCAATCGCCAGGAGGAAGCCGATGACGGTCGTCCACAGCGTATCCCAGCAGTACGCCATCAAGATGTCGAAGCGGGCCACGAAGACCGTGAAGATCTTGCTCGGCCGCGGCAGGATGATCTCCGGCACATCGAAGACGACGCAGCAGATCTCCCAGATCGCCAGCAGCAGCAGCGTCGCCAGCCACGGCATGGCAAGCTTCAGCGCCTCGCGCCGGAGGTCGCCGTTCATGAGTGCTCCTGGTGGATGCGGTCGCGCAGCTCGTGGACGATGTCGACGAAGTGCGGCTCGAAAGTCGTGGCAAGCGTCCGCGGCCGCGGAATGTCGATCTGCTTGGCAAGCACGATGCGACCCGGCCGCTTGCTCATCACGTAGACGGTATCGGCGAGGTAGACCGCCTCGCGCAGGTCGTGCGTCACCAGCACACCCGTGAAACGCTTCTCCAGCCACAGCGCCTGCATGACGCCCCACAGTTCCTCGCGGGTAAAGGCATCGAGCGCGCCGAACGGCTCGTCGAGCATCAGCAGTTCGGGCTCGTGGATCAGCGCCCGGCAGAGGTTGGAACGCTGCTGCATGCCTCCGGAAAGCTGCCAGGGAAACTTGTCGGCGAAATCCGCCAGCCCCACGGTGCGCAGCAGCTTCATCGCGCGCTCGACATATTCGGCCCGATTGGCGCGGAAGCGCCGCTTGTGGGGCTCGACCACCTCCATCGGCAGCAGGATGTTGTCGATTGTGCTGCGCCACGGCATCAGCGTCGGATTCTGGAAGGCCATGCCGACACCCTTGATCGGGCCCGTGACCCTCTGCCCGGCGACCGTCACGACACCGCCAGATGCCGGCAGAAGGCCGGTGACCAGCTTCATGATGGTCGACTTGCCGCAGCCCGACGGGCCGACGACGGCGATGAACTCGCCCTTCTCGATGCCGAACGTGGCATCGGCGAGGGCAAGCGTCGTCTCCTTGCCCAGCCGGTAGGTCAGGCTGACGTTCTTCAGATCGACGAAAGTCATCTAGAAAGTCCTTCCTCCCCCGCGCAGCGGGGGAGGAACGAGACGGATCACTTGGCGACCATCCGGTCGGCCTTGGGCGGCAGGAACTTGCCGGTGAAGACCTTGTCCGGTGCCGGCGCGGTCGGCAGGCCGAACGCTTCCGAGACGAGCTTCACCGAGCTGGCGAAGCGCGCAGGATCGACGTCGCCCATGCCGTTGGCCTTGACGTACGGCGTCAGCACGTTGGTCTGCAGCGCGATCTGCAGGCGCTCGGTCTCCAGCGCCTCGTCGATCAGCGGATCGCGCTTCTTGGCGGCGGCGATGCCGACCTTGTTGTCGGCGATGACGTCCTTCCAGCCCTTGACCGTGGCGGCGATGAAACCCTTGATGGCCTTCTCGTTCTTCAGCATGTCGGCCGAGACGATGATGCCGTTGGCGTAGAGGTCCATGCCGAAATCGACGTAGCGCATGGCGACTATGTCGTCGAACTTCACGCCGCGGGCCTTGAGGTCGAGCATCGACGAGAAATAGTGGCCCGAGATGAAGTCGACTGAGCCCTGCACGAGGCTCTGCTCGCGCAGCTGCGGGGTCAGGTTGACGTGCTCCCACTTCGTGATGCCGGTCTTCTTGGCGAAGGCCGGGAACAGGCGGAAGCTGGCGTCGAACACCGGCGCGCCGAGCTTCTTGCCCTCGAGATCCTTCGGCCCCTTGATGCCGCTCTTCTTGAGTGCGTAGACGCCGAACGGCGCGTAGTCGTACGCCATGAAGACGCACATCACTTCCTTGCCGGGATTCTTGGCGTTGTACTCGATGGTGGCGTTCACGTCGGCGAAGCCGATCTGGTAGGCGCCGGTGGCGACGCGCTGCACCGCACCGGCCGAGCCCTGGCCCGGGTCCATGGTGACGTCGAGACCCTCGGCCTTGTAGTAGCCCTTCTCTAGCGCCACCAGGAACGGCGATGTCGGTCCCTGGAACACCCAGTCGAGCGTGAACTTGATCGGCGTCTGGGCCGATGCCGGCAGCGCCGCCAGCACCATGGCCATTGCCGCCGCGCCGCCCAGCCACTTTTTCCACTGATTCATTGCAGTCCCCTCGCTTGTAGCCCTTCCGACGACTCTTAGGCGGACCCCGTCGTCCCGCCAAGGGGATATCAGGCAGATTCTATGCCAGCCTGCTGCGTGGCCACGAGGCGCGCGAACGCACCGCCAGCCGCCGTCAGAGTGCGATAATCGCCCTGCTCGACGATGCGGCCGTGCTCTAGCACCACCACCAGATCGGCGTCCCGGATGGTCGAGAGCCGGTGGGCGATCACGAAGGTGGTGCGGCCCTGCATCAGCAACTTGAGCGCCTTCTGGATGCGTGCCTCGGTCAC
>CAYZQZ010000391.1:0-4289 GCA_964480235.1 uncultured Reyranella sp.
CGTCAACGCGACTTTCACCGGCATCCAGATCGGGCTCGACCGCTATATCCCGCTGCACGATGGCCCGCCTGCCGAGGGGATCGTTGGCCTCGCCCGTCCGTGGCGGCGCGACGTGCTGGTGCGCGCAGCGGCCCGCGCTGCCGGCCGCACCGGCGACATCGCGACGTCCGAGCCGGTGCCGCATGCGCCGGAGAAGGTCGGCGGGCGGGTGCTCGTGGTCGACGACAACTCGGTTAACCGCAAGATCCTGGCGCGGCAGCTCGAGCTTGCCGGCGCCTCCACCGATTCGGCCTCGGGCGGCGAGGAGGCGCTCGAACTGTGGCGCCGCGGCAACTACGACCTGGTCCTGGCCGACCTGCAGATGCCGACCATGGACGGCTTCGAACTCGCGCGCCGCATCCGCGAGAGCGAGGCGAGCGAGCAGCGCGATCGCACGCCGATTTTGGCCGTGACGGCAAGCGCGCTGGAAGACCACGAACTGAAGAGCCGTGCTGTCGGCATGGATGGGCTGATCACCAAGCCGATCGGCATCGAGCAGCTGCGCGCCACGCTCGATGTCTGGCTGAAGGAAGCCCGCGTCGAACGGCCTGCCGCGGAAATCGGGGAGCACACAAGATGAGCGAAGCGATCCTGCAGCCGGCGAGGCCGGCCTACGACCGCGCCAAGCTGGTCGAACTGTTCGGCGAGGATCCCAAGACCCTGGCCGAGGTCGAGCGCGAGTTTCTCGACACGGCGCGGGTCGCCGAGCGCGAGATCGTCAACACCACTGACTGCAATCAGATCGCCCGTGCCGCGCACCGCCTGAAGGGTGCCTCGGGCATGATTGGTGCCGCCTCGCTGCGCACCATCGCCGAAGCGGTCGAGAAGTGCGCCAAGGCCAAGGACCTCTCGGGCGTGCGCCGCCTGCACGAACTGTTCGCCAGCGAGGTCCGGCGCGTCGCAGAGCAGGTCCGCGCCGCGGGTTAGAGAGCACCCCGGATGATCGACGTCGGCTGCCGGTGCGGCCTTGTCCGCGGGCGCATCAGCGAGCCTTCGCCGCGCAGGCTCAATCGTGTCGTGTGCTACTGCGACGACTGCCAGGCCTTCGCGCATCATCTGGGCCGGGCCGACCTGCTGAATGCCAAGGGTGGATCCGACATCGTTCCGGTGGCGCCGGCCTCGCTCGAATTTCTCCAGGGCCGCGAGCGGATAGCCGGCGTCAGGCTGACCGCCAAGGGCGTTTATCGATGGTACGCGACCTGCTGCCATACGCCGCTCGGCAATACCGTCGGCCCCAGGGTTCCCTTCGTGGGCCTGATGACCGAGGCGTTCAGCGCCGCAGGGCAATCGCCGGATCGGCTCCTGGCTGCGCCGATCGGGGCGATCCTGGGTCAGTTCGCGGTCGGCGGGCCACCACCGCGATCGAAGGGCATCCGACTGTCCATCCTGCTGCGTTCGGTGGTCAGTCTTATAGGCTGGCGATTGAGGGGGCGCGACTGGCCCCACCCCTTCTTCGATCGATCGAGTCGACGCCCGACCTATCCGGTCAAGGTCCTGTCGGCCGAGCAGCGGGACGCACTTCGTCCCTTGTGCGGACCTTCCCCGACAGGGTGATTGCGGCGATGTTCCTTCAGCCCTTCGGCCTCAACAGAATCGTCGCCGAATAGGACAGCAGCTTGCGCCCGTCCTGCTCGAGCAGGCCGCGCAGGAAGGCGAGCGTCTTGCCGTGACGCGGCACTTCAACGCGCGTGACCAGCGGCGCGGTCGGAGTGCCGGCCGACAGGAACTCGGCGGCGAAGGAGACCGTCGAAGGCGCCATGCCGGTGACGAGGCCTGCGGCACGGGTCACCGCGGAGTCCGCGAAGCTCATCATGTAGCCGCCATGCAACGCGCCGCCCGAGTTGCACATGTGCGGCAGGGTGGGCTGGATCAGGGTCGCGCCGTCCACTTCCTTGCGCCCATAGGATGGGCCGATGTGGCGCGAGTAGACGCTGGCAGTGCTGAGCAGTTCGAAGCCGGCCGGCACGTTCTGTGGCGGCAGCTCGAGGCGCGCGGGCGCCGCAGCCGCCTTGCGCTCCATCGCCTTGGCGCGCGGCACGTGGCGGCAGACGCCAGACCAGAGAGCGACGACCTTGCCCTGCTGGGTGATGCGGCCGCGTGCGAAGGCCAGCCGCCCGGTGACCTGCGTCGGCTCGCCGTCGGCCTCCAGCGGAATGCCGACCTTGCCGGCCGACAGGAACTCGACGGCGATGCTCACGGTCAGCGCGAACGAGGAATTGGTGCCGCCGTCGGCCGCACGGCCGGCCACGATGCAAAGCGCATAATCGGCAAAGGTCAGGATCGCGCCGCCATGCACGCCGCCGGCATAGTTGGCGTGCCGCGCCTCGGTCGGCAGCACGCAGTGCACGGCGCCGGCCTGCCGGGCATCGCCCTCGATGCGGAAGTAGAAGGGGCCGGTATGATCCTCGAACGGATCGGGCGGCACGAAGACCTGGTAGCGGCCAAGATCGATGGAATCGGGCATCGAAGGTGTAATAGAAGAAATCGAGCCCCGCACAAAGAGGCCGGGCCAGCAATTGAGGGGCGAAACGTCATGTCTGACGCCATCCACAAGGTCGATATCTCCTGGGAGCGCCGCGAATCCGGCAACGTCGCCCACATCGTCTACGACAATTCCCGGCGGCTGAACGTCGTCGGCCCGCCCGGCCTGCTCGACCTCACCGAGGCGTTCCTGGCCCTGTCGCGCGAGGCCGATCTGCGCTGCGTGGTGTTCTCGGGTGCAGGCGGCAAGGCCTTCATCGGTGGCGCCGACATCAACCACATGGCGGCGATGCGCCAACCCGACGACGGCCGGCGCTTCATCACGATGATCCACAAGCTTTGCCAGGCGATCCGCGACTGCCCGGTGCCGGTGATCTGCCGGATGGAGGGCTACACCCTGGGCGCCGGACTCGAGATTGCCGCCGCCTGCGACCTGCGCATCGCCGCCGACAACGCCTTCTTCGGCATGCCCGAGGTCAAGGTCGGCGTGCCGTCGGTGGTCGAGGCGGCGCTGCTGCCGCGCCTGATCGGCTGGGGCCGCACCTCTTGGTTGGTGCTGACGGCGGAGAACATCGACGCCGCGACCGCCGAGCGCTGGGGCATGGTCGAGCAGGTAGTGCCGGGCGCCAAGCTCGGCGACGCGGTGAAGCGCTGCGTCGACAACATCGTCGAAGGCACGCCGAAGTCGGTACGCGCCCAGAAGCGGCTGATGCGGCGCTGGGAGCGGCTGCCGCTCGACGAGGCGGTGCAGGCCGGCATCGATGCCTTCGCCGAATCGGTGGGCGAGGGCGAGCACATCGAGCGGATGACCGCGTTCGTCAATCGCAAGAAGAAGGGTTGATCATGGCCAAGACAGTTCGTCCCACCGTCCGTGTCGGCTGCCACTCGGGCTTCTGGGGCGACACCGAGACGGCGGCGCCGCAGCTCGTGCGCCACGGCAATGTCGATTACCTGGTCAGCGACTATCTGGCCGAAGTCACCATGTCGATCATGGCGGCGCAGAAGCTCCGCAATCCGCAGGCGGGCTACGCCACCGATTTCGTGACGGCGGTGATGGCGCCGCTCGCCCGGGAAATCGCCGAGAAGAAGATCAAGGTCGTGACCAATGCCGGCGGCGTCAATCCGCTGGCCTGTCGCGACGCCGTGCTCAAGGCCTGCGAGGCGGCTGGCGTGAAGCTGAAGGTCGCGGTGGTGCTGGGTGACGATCTGCAGCCGCGGGTAGATGATCTGCGCAAGCTCGGCATCCAGGAGATGGATACCGGCGCCGAGCTGCCGGCCCGGGTCACCTCGATGAACGCCTATCTCGGCGGCTTTCCGATCGCGCGTGCCTTGAACGAAGGCGCCGACGTGGTGATCACCGGCCGCTGCGTCGATTCGGCGGTGACACTCGGCTGCCTGATCCATGCCTTCGACTGGAGCATGCACGATCTCGACCGTCTGGCGGCAGGCACGCTGTGCGGCCACATCATCGAGTGCGGTGCGCAGTGCAACGGCGGCAACTTCACCGATTGGCGGCTGGTGCCTGACTACGACAATATGGGCTTTCCGGTCGCCGAGGTCTCGGCAGACGGCTCGTTCGTGCTCGGCAAGCCCGACAATACCGGCGGCCTGATCACGACCGCGACGGTGGCCGAGCAGATGCTCTACGAGATCGGCGATCCGCGCGCCTATATCGTGTCCGACGTGGTCTGCGACTTCACGCAGGCGACGTACGAACAGGTCGGCAAGGACCGAGTGAAGGTATCGGGCGCCAAGGGGCGGCCGGCGAC
>CAYZQZ010000392.1:0-4241 GCA_964480235.1 uncultured Reyranella sp.
TGGGGCCAGTGCAGCTCGATCGAGACACGTGCCTTCGGCGGCAACATCGACAACAAGCATTTCCAGGTCGGTAGCACGGTCTAACTGCCGGTGTTCGCCGAGGGAGGCCTGTTCTCGACCGGCGACGGCCACGGCGTGCAGGGCGACGGCGAGGTCAACCTCACCGCATTGGAAACCAGCCTCTCGGGGACCTTCCGCTTTACCGTGCGCAAGGACATGAAGCTCAACAACCCCCGCGCCGAGACCGCGACGCACTGGATCACCCACGGCTTCGACCCGGATCTCGACGACGCGGCCAAGGAAGCGCTGCGCGACATGATCCGGCTGATCAGCGCCAAGACGGGATTGAGCGCCGCCGACGCCTACATGCTGTGCAGCCTGCAGGCCGACCTGCATGTCACGCAGACGGTGGACGGCAACAAGGGCATCCACTGCATGATCGCCAAGAAGGTGATCGGCGGCTGAGACGTGCCGACGGCAGAGCAACTCACAGGTGGCTGGCGGCTTGTCAGCTGGTCGTTCGTCCACGATGACGGCCGGCCCGACACGTTTCCCATGGGCAACGACGCCAGGGGGTTCATCCTTTACACGCCCGGCGGCGAAGTGAGCGCCACCATCATGCGCGCCGACAGGAGCGAGTGCTTCGCCTATGCCGGCCGCTACGAAGTGAAGGACGGCGCGGTCTTCCACTCGATCGAAGTGTCGACCGATGCGAGGCTGGTCGGGCTGCGCTCGACCCGAGCCATCGCACTCGAGGGCAACCGGCTCACCCTGTCCGGTCCCGACTTCCAGGCCGGCACCGGACGAACGCAGAAGATCGTCTGGTGGCGCTGACCTACTTGCCGCCGGGCGGCACGATCTTCATGACGAAGCCGGTCGCCGTTTCGGTCGGGCCGAACGGACCCGGCACCTTGTTCTTCACCGGCGGCAGGCTCCTGAGATAGGCGACGATCGCCTTGGCGTCCTCGGGCGTCAGGTTGGCGAAGGCATGCCACGGCATGATCGGCGCCAGCATGCGGCCGTCCGGGCGGGCACCCTTCTGAAGAGCCGTCAGCACCTGTTCGTCAGTCCAGTTGCCGATGCCGGTATCCTTGTCGGGCGTGAGGTTTGGCCCGTGAAAGACGCCGAGGCCCGGGATCTCGAAGCCGACCTCCGAACCGCCGAGAAAGCGCGCCATGTCGGGCTTGCCCAGAAAATAGCCCGGCGTGTGGCAATCGTTGCAGCCGGCGATGTTGACCAGATACTTGCCACGCTCAGCGGCAGGGTCGGCGGCCAGCGCCGTGGCAGCTGACAGGACCAGTGCCGCCATCGCGGCCCCCAAAGTCTGCATCGAATTCATGGCCGTCCCCCTTCGTGGAGAAGGCAGTCTCTCGATGGCGACGGCGCCGTCAACGGCTAAGCGGGCTGCGCCTTGCGAAGCTGCGAGGGAAACGGCGGGAAGAACACCGCGATCGCCGCCGCGCCAACTCCGACGGCGAATGAACCGATATAGAGCCAACCGTAGGCGCCGAATTGATCGAACACCCAGCCGCCCAGCGCCGGCCCCAGCGCCATCCCGAGTGCGGAGATCAGGGAGGCGGCGCCGAACACCGTGCCCATGATGCGGAGCGGGAAATACTCGCGGGCGATCACGGCATAGAGCGGCATCACGCCGGCATAGGTCGCGCCGAATACGATCGCCACGGCATAGAACTCGCCGACCTGGCGCGTGAAGAAGTAGGCCCCCGCTCCCAGTGCCTGGATCATCAATCCGATCACCAGTACCGGCTTGGCGCCGAACCTGTCGCCGGCGACGCCGAAAATCAGCCGGCCAAGCAGCCCGGCCGCGCCCTCGACACTGTAGATCGTCACCGCGACGGCCGGCGCCAGCCCACAGGCCACGGCGTAGCTGATGGTGTGGAAAATCGGGCCGGAGTGCATCGCGCAGCAGGCAAAGAATGTTCCCGCCAGCACGATGAACTGCGGCGAGCGCAGCGCCTGTGCCACCGTCATGCCGTTGTCGCCGGCCTGCATCACGCCCGCTGCGGCGGCAGCCTGCGCCGGCGCGCGTCTGACCAGGAATGCCGTCGGGATCAACAGCACCCAGGCCAGAATCGCGATGATCATCTGCGCGCTGCGCCAGTCGTGGGTCGCCAGCAACGACTGGGCGAAAGGCGAGATGGTCATGGGCGCCACGCCCATGCCGGCTGACACCAGCGAGACGGCAATGGCGCGATGCTTGTCGAACCAACCGGTGACCACGACCATCATCGGCACGAAGATCGAGCTGGCCGAACCGCCGACCATGATGCCGTAGACGATCTGGAACTCGAGCAGGCTGGTCGCCCGGCTGGAGATCGCGAGCCCCGCGCCCAGCAGCAACGCACCGGCCAGCACGACGGGAAGCGGCCCGAACCGGTCGGTGAGCGCGCCCCAGACGAAGCCGCCGACGCCCATCGTCAGGAACACAATGGTCATGGCAGTCGAGATGCCGGTGCGGGTCCAGCCGGTGGCGTCCGACATCGGCTGCAGGAAGACCGCGAGCGAGAATGTGGTTCCGATGGCGACGCAGCCCATCAAGGCGCCCGCCGCGACGACGACCCAACCGTAATGGCGCTTCATGCCGCTCTCCTCGAACTGTCGAATAGTTAACCTATCGATTAACTATTGGCAAGCCCGGGCGGCAGACTAGGGAGCGGGCTCGATCTCGAGTTCCGTGCCGTTGACCGCCGTCACCCGGACCCTCGCTCCCGCAACCATGTCAGGGCCGGAGACCGCCCAGCTTCCGTCCCCCAGCTTGACGCGTCCGCGGCCGCCCAGAATCGGTGCGTCGAGAACGAAGACCTGACCGACCAGCGCATCGCCACGAGCGTTCAGGGTGGAGGCCGCGACTCGGCCCTGAAGGCGCTTGAGCGTCGGGCGCAGGACCAACGCCGAAGCCACCGCGAACACGGCAAACACGGCAAGCTGTGCCTCGAGCGACGTACCAGGCATCACCGCAAGCAACACGCCGGCGGCAGCGGCGCCGATCGCCAGGAACAGGAACACCACGCCCGGCAAGGTCATCTCGCAGACGAGCAGGATCGCGGCGAGCACCCACCAATACCAGAACACGATCTGCAAGCTCATGGTCGTGCCCTTCCCGCTCAGCCGGTGGTCGGAACAGAACCGCGCGGCCGGCCGTCGGTTCCCGTTGCGCGTGCCTGCGCTTCCTTCGCCAGTTCGCCGATGCCGGCGATCGACGCCATGACTCCCGCGGCCTCGACCGGCAGGAAGAACATCTTGGCGTTGTTGGAAGAGCCCATCTTAGCCAGAGCCTCGACGTACTTGGTGCCCAGGAAGTAGTTGGTGGCCTGCACGCCGTTGCCGGCAATCGCCTGGGCCACGACGGACGTCGCCTTCGCCTCTGCCTCGGCCATGCGCTCGCGCGCCTCGGCATCGCGGAACGCTGCCTCGCGGCGGCCCTCGGCGGTGAGGATGGCCGACTGCTTCTCGCCCTCGGCACGCTGGATCGACGATTCGCGGACGCCCTCGGCCTCGAGAATGGTCGCGCGCTTCTCACGCTCGGCCTTCATCTGCCGGCCCATGGCGACCACGATGTCGTCGGGCGGCGCGATGTCCTTGACCTCGATGCGCAGCACCTTGACGCCCCACGGACCGGTCGCCTGGTCGATCACCGCGAGCAGGGTATTGTTGATGTCGTTACGCTTGGACAGCGCCTCGTCGAGCGCCATATTGCCCATCACCGATCGGATGTTGGTCAGCGCGAGGTTGGTGATGGCGAGGTGGAGGTTCTGCACCTCGTAGGCAGCGCGCGCCGCGTCGATCACCTGGTAGAAGGCCACGGCATCGACCTGCACGGTCGCGTTGTCCTTGGTAATCACCTTCTGCGGTGGGATGTCGAGGACGTTCTCCTGCATGTTCATCTTGCGGCCGATCGTGTCGACCAGCGGCACGATGAGATGCAGGCCGGGTGTCAGTGTCCTAGTGTAGCGGCCGAACCGCTCGACGGTCCAGTTTGTGCCCTGGTTCACCGTCTTGACGCCGGCAACCACGAGCACGATGGCGACCACCGCCAGCGCACCGAAGAAGATCAATGCTCCCATGACTGCCCTCCCGACATTCGCGGGAAGCCTAGCCTACGGCGACTCCAAAGTCAGTGAGAGCCAGCGCTCAGTGGCGGGTGTCGGTGGCCAGCCAGCGGTCGAGAAAGCCGTTGATCCAGCGGTCGATCGGCGGATCGTAGAGCGTGTGCATGGAAA
>CAYZQZ010000393.1:0-4215 GCA_964480235.1 uncultured Reyranella sp.
GGCCTGCCGGTGCTGTTCCTGTGCGACACGCCGGGCATGATGGTCGGGCCGGAGATCGAGAAGACCGCCCTGGTGCGGCACTGCTCGCGGCTGTTCGTGGTCGGCGCCAATCTCACCGTGCCGTTCGGCACCATCGTGCTGCGCAAGGCCTATGGCCTCGGGGCCCAGGCGATGGCGGGCGGCAGCTTCCATGCCGGCACCTTTGCGATCTCCTGGCCGACCGGCGAGTTCGGCGGCATGGGCCTCGAGGGTGCGGTCAAGCTGGGCTACCGCAAGGAACTCGAGGCGGTGAGCGATGCGGGCGAGCGGCGGGCGCTGTTCGACAAGATGGTCGCGGCAGCCTATGCCCGCGGCAAGGCACTGAGCACAGCGACTTATTTCGAGGTCGACGAGGTGATCGATCCGGCCGAATCGCGCAAATGGGTCGCCACGGCGCTGCTGGGTGCCAAGCGTCGGCCCCGCCACGAGCACAAGAAGCGGCCCAACATCGATACGTGGTAAGATAACGGGCTTTGCGACCGACGCTCCCTGCCGCGACCCTGGCCTGGCTGATCGTCCTGCCTCTCCTGTTGGCGGGTCCGGCCGCCGTCGCCGGGCCGTTCGAGGACGCCAAAGCTGCCTTCGAGCGCGGCGACGCCGTGACCGCCTTCAACCTCTTCAAGCCGCTTGCCGAGGAAGGCGACGCCGGCGCCCAGTTCTGGGTCGGCCAGATGTACGACCTCGGCCGCGGTGCGCCGCAGAACCTTGCCCAAGCCTCGCTGTGGTACCGCCGTGCCGCCGAGCAGGGCAACGTCATGGCCCAGCACAATCTCGGGCATATGTACGAAACCGGCGAGGGTACGAAGGTGTCGGAGTATTCGTTGTCCGCGGCGGCAAGCTGGTATCGCCGCGCCGCCGAACGCGACTACAAGCCTTCACAGGCAAATCTCGGTGCGCTCTACGCCGCCGGCCGCGGCGTACGCCGCGACTTCGTCGAGGCCTACATGTGGATGCTGCTGGCCGGCTCGATCGCCGAAAACAATCGCGAGGCGCTGGCCAAGCGCATGACGCCACAGCAGATCGCCACGGCCGAGCGCCAGGCGAAGGAGTGGAAGCCGAAGCCCGAACGCTGAGACGGCCGCGGCTCCATCATTTGGCTCGATCCAGTACGCTTATTGGGTGAGCCAGAATGTATCGGGCTTGTAGAGGCCGATATATCCACCCGGATCCCAGGCGTAGTAACCTTCCTTCGGCACGTTCCTGACCTTGGGGCCGACCACGATCGGTTGCATGATGCCGTTCACTGTGCCGATCGAGAAGGTCTGGTCGGCGTTGATCTCGAGAATCTTCGTCCAGGCTGCCCGGCGCGCGGTGTCATCCGACGCCTGTTCCCAGTTCTTCACCAGGTCGAGCAACTGCTCCGCCGCGGGCAAGTCGCACTTTTCGCCCTGCTTGCCGCCGGTTTCGTAGAACAGACCCCACTTCGGCCACTGCAGGCCGCCCTGCATGGTCGGCGCGAACTCCTTGGGGCTGGTGGCGGCCGTCGGCACGGCAGTGGTGTAGCCGGCGTAGGCCACCATCAGCGCCTCGCCTCTGGTGTTGCGCAGGCGGAAATTGTTCACCGACTGCGGCTTGGCCAGCAATCGGATACCGATCTTCTTCCACTGGTCGGCGATCAGCGACATCGCGTCAGTGTCTTCGGTCTCCTCGCTGGCATGCTCGAGCACGATGGTCGCCGTGCGGCCGTCGGGCAGCAGCCGGACGCCGAGATGGTTGCGCTTGTCGAGGCCGGCCTCGTCGAGCAGCCTGTTTGCGAGCTTGACGTCGTAGGTCGCCCACTTGGTCGCATACTCGGGCCTGAAGAGTTCCGAGCGCGGCATGATCGTGTTGTTCGAGGGCCTGGAGAGGCCGATATAGACCACCTCGTTCAGCTCGTCGCGATCGATGCCCAGTGACAACGCCCGGCGGACGCGGACGTTGCGGAAGACCTTGCGCCAGACCTCGTCCCTGGCGTTGAGGTTGGGATAGAGCGCGAGTTGCGAGCCCGAGCCTGACTCCCACAGGCGCACTTCGACGTGCGAGCTCTTTGCGCTCTTCCGCAGGAACGTGTAGTCGCGCATGTTGAGATAGCGCGGCTGCAGGTCGGCTTCGCCGAGACCCGCCTTGGCCGGCACCAGGTTGGGCGCCGCCAGTGTGAAGATCACGCGGGCGGCGTAAGGCAACTGGTTGCCCTTCTCGTCGATCCGGTAATAGAACGCATTGCGCTGGAACACGAAGCGTTGTGCCGGAGGCACGGTCACCAGCTTCCACGGATTGAGTGTCGGCAGGTCCGGATTGTCGTTGGCGTACATCACGTCGACGCGCCGGTGAATCTGCACCCAGCTCTGCTGGCCGCCCTTGGCCGCCTTGGCGATGTCCTCGGCCGAGGCGTACCTGGCATGGACCTTCTTGAGATAGTGCGCTGGCCGGTAGAGGAACAAAGGTGCGGCGCGCGCCTGACTCTCGATGAAGTACGGATTGGGTTGATCCCAGGTGTACTTGATCGTGCGCTCGTCGATGATCTCGACCTTGGGCGGCTTGCCGTCGACCAGCAGCTCGACAGACGGGCCGCGCGGCGAGAGTTCCTTGTTGTTGGCGACATCTTCCCAGAAGTAGCGGAAGTCCTCGGTCGTGAACGGCTCGCCGTCCGACCATTTGTGGCCGGCGCGCAGCCTGAAGGTGAATTCCCGCCCGCCCTTGTCTTCGTAGCTTTCGAGGATGTCGGGCTGCAGCTTGAAATGCTCATCGTATACGATCAGTCGCGCATTGGCGTAGATCGTCATTAGGCGCGTGTCGCGGGCGCTGGCGACCAGCATGTTGAGTTCGCCGCCGGGGGCGCCGATGCCGTCGCTGCCGGAAAACTTCTTCACCACCGAAGGTGTCGTGGGAACACGCTGGCCGACCGGTGGCAGGGCACCCGACTTCACCTGCTCGGCAAGCGAGGGCACTTCCCTGAGGTCGGGCAGCGACTGGGCGCGCAACAGCGAGGGCCCCCAGACTGCGCCAAGGGCCAGTGCACCGGTGAAAACGCGCCTCTTCATGATACCAACCTCGCCTGTCTACTCGGCCTTTGCGCCGGAAATCCTTACCATTTCCGCCCACTTGCCGGCATCACTCCTGATGAAGTCTTCGAAAGCGCCCAGCGTCAGCGGCGCGGCGTCGAGACCGACCTGGCGCAGTCGTTCATAGATAACCGGCTCGGCCAGCGCCCGGTTGATCTCGCCATTGAGTCGCTCGCGCACCGCTGCCGGCATGCCGGCGGGCCCCGCGATCGACAGCCACGGTTGCTGCGCGAGACCGGGATAGGACTCCGCCAGCGCCGGAATGTCCGCCTGCACCGGCCAGCGTCCGGGGCCGGTGACGGCGAGCGGCTTCAGCTTGCCCGCGGCGATCTGCGGCAGCGCCACCGTGCCGTCGACGAACATGAAGTCGAAGCGCCCCTCCATCAGGTCGGCCACGGCCTTGACCGACCCGGGATAAGGCACGTGCACTGCCTTGACCTGCTCGCGCGACATCACGAGCTCGGCCAGCAGGTGATGCGCCGTGCCGATGCCCGGCGAGCCGAAGCTCATGCCGCCCGGCCTGGCGCGCAGCATCGCCATCAGCTCCTTCACGCCGGCGGCCGGCAGGTCGGGCCGGCCGACCAGGATCAGCGTGACGTTGCCCAGCAGCGCAATGCCCGCGAAATCCGACACCGCGATCATCGGCTTGGCGTAGAGAGCGGGTGCAATGCAGAGCGTCGTCACCGTGGCGAGCAGCAGCGTGTGGCCGTCGGCCGGAGCCTTGGCGACCATCGAGGCGCCGAGCTGCGTGCCGGCGCCCGCCTTGTTCTCGATCAGCACAGGCTGGCCGAGTACGCCCTGCAGGTGCTCGCCGATCAGGCGCGCCGCCACGTCGGTCAGTCCGCCGGGCGGATAGGGCACGACGATCTTCATCGGCTGGGAGGGAAACGCCGCCTGCGCCTGCGCCGGGCAGACGAACGAGCGGCCGGCCAGCGAGGCCAGCGCCGCGCCGCCGAGCCCGAACAGGGTGTGGCGCCGGTTCATGGCCGGGCTCTCAGTAGCGGTCGAAGGCGCGCTTGGGGCCGGGCCGCGTTCCTTCGGCGATGACCGGTTTCACCGTCCCGATCGCCGGCACCGTGTCGGGCGTGTAGGCGCCGCTCACGCCGGCCGGCTTGTCGCCCTTGACCGTCACGCG
>CAYZQZ010000394.1:0-4213 GCA_964480235.1 uncultured Reyranella sp.
CGTGGCGCTCACCACCACCGTGGTCGCCTCCTTCTTCCAGTGGATGGTGCCGTATGTGCTGTTCACCTCGCCGGCCTCGTTCGAGAAGGGCGGCAAGGACTGGGCGAAAGTGGCGGCGCTGCCGCCGGCCGGCACCGGGCCGTTCAAGATCACGGGCGTCGTGCCGCGCCAGTCGGTGACGCTCGCGAAGAACGACGACTATTGGGACAGCGCGAAGAAGGCCAAGGTCGACAAGATTCTGTTGCTGCCGCTGCCCGAAGCCAACACCCGGATGGCCGCGCTTCGGTCCGGTCAGGTCGACTGGATCGAGGTGCCGCCGCCCGACGGCATTCCGTCGCTCAAACAGGCGGGTTTCGTCATCTCGACCGGCTCCTACCCGCATGTCTGGCCGTGGCTGCTCAACATGGCGGCCAAGGACAGTCCGCTGAAGGACGTGCGCGTGCGCCAGGCGCTGAACTACTGCATCGATCGCAGCGCCATCGTGGCCCTGCTCAACGGCACGGCCGAGCCGTCGGTCGGCTGGCTGAAGCCTTCCGACCCCGCCTTCGGCAATCCGGAGAACAAGTACACATTCGATCCCGCCAGGGGAAAGAAGCTGCTGGCCGAGGCGGGCTTCGACGCGAAGAAGCCGCTTTCCTTCAAGGTCATGATCTCGACCTCGGGCTCGGGCCAGATGCTGCCGCTGCCGATGAACGAGGCGCTGCAGGAGAACCTCAAGCAGGCCTGCAATGTCGACGTGAAGGTCGAGGCGGTGGAATGGCAGACCCTGCTCAACGTGCTGCGCTCGACACCCGACGCACCGGCGCTGAATAGCGCCATGGCGCTCAATGTCAGCTCGCCCTCCAGCGACGCCGGCGCCATGTTCCGCTACTTCGCCAAGGTCAACTTCACGCCCAACGGCTTCAATTTCGAGCAATGGGTCGACGACAAGTTCGAGGACGCGTTCGGCAAGCTCTCGGAGTCGACCGATCCGGCCGTGATCGACAAGAACTATGCGCTCGCCCATGAGCGCCTGGTCGACAATCCGCCCTGGCTCTACATCGTGCACGACCTCAACCCGCGCGCCTTCAGCAAGAAGGTTAAGGGCTTCGTCTCGCCGCAGAGCTGGTTCGTCGACCTGACATTGGTCGATCTGCAGTAGGGACTCTTCCCCGTTCATATGGGGAAGTGCCCCCGTCAAACGGGGGCGATGGGGTCATGTGCCGCTTTGCGGGTTCTTGACCCCTCCGGCCCTTCGGACCACCTCCCCATGTGAATGGGGAGGGGCTATCCTCCGGAAAACGACGACGATCCGGAGGACCCCATGGATGGCATGAGCTACGGCTCCGAAGAGGCCGCAATGCAGGCCTATCTGCGCGAGGGCGAGAAGCGCGCGATGGCGCTGGGCAATCGCGGGCCGATCCGCTTCACCGCAAAGGGCGAACTCGATCCCGCGATCGTCGAAGCCTACTGGCGTTGCGGCTTCTATGTCTTCGAGGGTGCCCTTCGGAAGGAAGAGCTCGCCGATATCGAAGCCGACCTGCACGACATCCAGGACCGGCTGCCGGTCGAGAAGGGCGCCGCCGTCGACCGCAAGGGACGGCCGGCGCTCGCCATCGACTGCAAGGCGCCGATCCTGCATTGGGCGCGGCCGCTCGGCGATCCGTGGGGCGGCACCGACGCCGCCAACGGCCGCCATCCGGTGAAGATGCACGAACCCAAGGCAGCCGACGGGTTGCCGAAGGAAGTCGTGTTCCTGCTGCTGGGCTCGCTGCAGTTCTCCGACGCTTCGCTGCGCGTCTACGGGCATCCCGGCCTGCTGGGCGTCGCCGCCGCAATCAACGGGCCCGACTTCACGCCGTTCAACGAGGCGCTCTGGATCAAGGAACCGGGCAAGGGTGCGTCCGTCGCCTGGCACCAGGATGGCGTCACGCACTGGGAGAGCCCCGACTGGGACGAGGGCATCCACGGCTTCAATTTCATGGGCCAGCTCTACGGCTGCACAGCAGCCAACGGCGTCTGGGTCGTGCCGGGCAGCCACAAGCTGGGCAGGATCGACATCGCGGCCGAGGTCGCCAAGGCCGGCACCGAGCGGCTGCCCGACGCCGTGCCGATCATCTGCGCGCCGGGCGATGTCGCCATGACCAACCGCCAGGCGCTGCACGGCTCGTTCGCCAACACCAGCAAGGACTGGCGCGTTACGGTCAATTTCGGCTTCCACCGCCGCAAGTCGATCCTCGGCGTGACCGCCGGCGGCATCCACAACAAGGCCGCGACCTACGACGAGGCGCGCATCCGCGAGCGGGCGCGGCTGATCGGCTACGCAATCGACGCTCGCCGCCAGCGCTTCCCCGATGAGACGCCGTTTGCCTACCAGCCGCATGTGCGCGAGGGCCTGACCTATCGCTGGGACGACAAGGCTCGCGCCGACATCAAGGACTACAATCTGCTCGACCTGAGCATCTGACGGGGCGTGCGGGTGGCGAGCGACGATTCAGGCAGCCTGGGCAGGCTGCTCGACCGCAACGTGCTGTGGGCGCAGCGCAAGCGCGCCGAGGACCCGACCTTCTTCATGCGCCTGTCGGGTCTGCAAACGCCGAAATATCTCTGGATCGGCTGCTCCGATAGCCGGATCACCGCCAACGACGTCCTCGATCTCGATCCGGGTGAGGTCTTCGTCCATCGCAACATCGCCAACGTCGCGCACACCAGCGACATGAACCTGCTGGCGGTGCTGGAATACGCCATCGACGTCCTGCAGGTGCAGCACATCATCGTCTGCGGACACTACGGATGTGGCGGCATCGCGCGCGCCCTGGGCGACGACCGCTCGGCGCTGGTCGACTACTGGCTGCAGCCGATCGTGATGTTCTACCGCAAGCACCGCGCGGTCTTCGAGGCGCTTCCGGACCTCAAGGCGCGGCTCGATCTGATGTGCGAGATCAATGTCGAGATGCAGGTGCGCCGCGTCGCGGCGACGCCGATTGTCGAGAATGCCTGGGTCCAGGGCCGGCCGCTGCACCTGCACGGCTGGGTCTATGGCATGGATGACGGCCTGCTCCGCGATCTCGGGCCGACGCTGTCTTCGCTCGCCGACCGCGATGCCCTGGTCAGCATCGACGAGCGCGTCCTGAAACCCTCCGAGGCCCGCTCCGGCATGCGTGAGCACGCCATCGCCGCGTTCAGCGCCCTCGAACAAGCCAAGTAACTTCCTCCCCATTCAGATGGGGAGGTGTCGCGCTCATGGCGCGACGGAGGGGTCATGTTCGGCCGTACGTCGCTTTGGCGACGCCAGCTTCGCCGACGGTGGCGTGCCCGGCAAAATGCCTGACCCCATCGCCGCCGTATGACGGCGGCACTTCCCCATATGAACGGGGAAGACGCTTCTCGACTTCCGCCCACCCGGGGCAGGTGTCACGTGCCACAAAACGTTCGGTAGTTCGGATCGGCTTCCGGCGGCGGGTCGGCATAGGCGGCGTATTGCGGCCGCTCCTCGAACGGCCTGGCCAGCACCGCCAGCAGTTCCTCGAACGGCGCGAGATCGTCGTCCTGCATCGCCGCCGCGAGCGCGGCTTCTACGAGATGATTGCGCGGGATGTAGACGGGATTCACGGCGAGCATGGCCGCCTGCCGTGTCGCGTCATCCTGGGGTTCCAGCGCAAGCCGGGCGCGATACCTGGCGGCCCACCCGTCGTCGTCGACCGACAGCGTCTCGCCGCGGCTCAGCCGTCGGAACGAGCCGGTGTAGTCCAGCCCGTTGTCCATCAGCAGCTTGAGGAACCCCTGGACGAGCTCGCGATCCTCGTCGCGGTCGGTGAACAGGCCGAACTTGCGTCGCAGGCCTGCGAGATACGCCGCGCCGAAGAGATCGCCGTAGCGCTTCAGCGACTCGTTGGCGAGGCCGACCGCCTTCTCCGGCTCGGCGTCGAACAGCGGCATCAGCGCCTCGCCGAGCCGCGCCAGGTTCCAGCCCAGGATCTGCGGCTGCTTGCCGTAGGCATAGCGGCCGTTGCGGTCGATCGAGCTGAAGACGGTCTCGGGGTGGTAGGCGTCCATGAAGGCGCAGGGGCCGTAGTCGATGGTCTCGCCGGCGATCGAGCAATTGTCGGTGTTCATCACGCCGTGGATGAAGCCGACCAGCAGCCACTGCCCGACCAGCTTCGCCTGACGCTCGATCACAGCCTCGTAGAAGGCGCGGTACCGTTCCGGCCCCGAAAGAGATTCGACCTCGGGA
>CAYZQZ010000395.1:0-4205 GCA_964480235.1 uncultured Reyranella sp.
GATGCTGCTGGCCGGCGTGCTGCTGAAGATGGGCGGCTACGGTTTCATCCGGCTTTCGGTGCCGCTGCTGCCCGAGGCGACGCAGTATTTCGCGCCGCTGGTGTTTGGCCTGTCGATCGTGGCGGTGATCTACACCTCGCTGGTCGCGCTGGTGCAGGAGGACATGAAGAAGCTGATCGCCTATTCGTCGGTCGCCCACATGGGCTTCGTCACGATCGGCATCTACGTCATGAACCTGCAGGGCGTGCAGGGTTCGATCTTCCAGATGCTGAGCCACGGCATCGTCTCGGCTGCGCTCTTCCTCTGTGTCGGCGTGGTCTACGACCGCATGCACACGCGCGAGATCGCGGCCTATGGCGGGCTGGTCCATCGCATGCCGCGCTACGCCTTCACCTTCATGTTCTTCACCCTGGCCAGCGTCGGTCTGCCCGGCCTGTCGGGATTTGTCGGCGAGTTCCTGGTGCTGATCGGCGCCTTCAAGGCGAACACTTGGGTGGCCTTCCTGGCCTCGACCGGCCTGATCCTGGGCGCCGCCTATGCGCTGTGGCTGTACCGCAAGATCATCTTCGGCGAACTCACCAAGGACTCGCTGAAGGGCATCCTCGACATGAACAAGCGCGAGATCGCGGTGTTCCTGCCGCTGGTGCTCATCACGTTGTGGATGGGCATCTATCCCGCCTCGTTCCTCGATCCGATGGCGCCGTCCGTCGACAAGCTGATCGGCGACTACAACGCGGCGCTAAAGCTCGCCCGCACCGCGGCGTTGCGGTGATAGGCGAGGAGTGACCCACATGCTCGGCCTCGAAAACTGGACTCTCGCCCGACCGGAGATCTTCCTCGCCGCCGCCAGCGCATTGTTGCTGCTGTACGGCGTGCTGCGTGGCGAGGCCTCGGCGACCTTCGTCTCCTATGCCAGCGCGCTCGCGCTTCTGGTGACGGCGGTGCTGCTGTTCTCGCCCTTCCGCGACGGCACGGCCTTCGCCAACCTGTTCATCGCCGACCGGCTGACCGCGACCATGAAGGCGCTGGTGCTGATCGGCTCGGCGGTCGCCATCCTCATGTCGCGCGGCTATTTCGAGCGCGCCAAGGTATGGCGCTTCGAATATCCGCTGCTGGTCGCCCTGGCCACGCTCGGCATGATGCTGATGATCTCGGCCAACGACCTGATGTCGCTCTATGTCGGGCTCGAGCTGCAGTCGCTGGCGCTCTATGTCGTGGCGGCCTTCCAGCGCGATTCGGTGCGTTCGACCGAGGCCGGCGTGAAATACTTCGTCCTGGGCTCGGTGGCCTCGGGCATGCTGCTGTTCGGCGCCTCGCTGATCTACGGTTTCTGCGGCGGCACCGCCTTCGTGCAGATCTCCAAGGCGCTGCTGGACGGCAAGGCGGCCGAAATCGGCGTCGTGATCGGGCTGGTGTTCGTGGTGGCAGGGCTCGCCTTCAAGGTTTCGGCGGTGCCGTTCCACATGTGGACTCCGGACGTCTATGAAGGCGCGCCAACCCCAGTCACCGCGCTTTTCGCCGTGGCGCCCAAGATGGCCGCCATGTCGCTGATGGTCTCGGTCCTGATGGGGCCGTTCAAGCCGCTGTTCGTCCAGTGGCAACAGGTGATCGTGGCCGCCGCGCTGATGTCGATGGCGCTCGGCGCCTTCGCCGCGCTGCGCCAGAACAACATCAAGCGTCTGATGGCCTATTCCTCGATCGGCAATGTCGGGTACGTGCTGCTGGGCCTGGCGAGCGGAACGGAGAAGGGCATCCAGAGCGTGGTGTTCTACCTTGCCATCTACATGGTCATGACGCTGGGTGTCTTCGCCGTCATCCTGCTGATGAAGCGCAAGGAGATCATGGTCGAGGAGGTGAGCGACCTCTCGGGACTGGGCCGCAGCCATCCGATGATGGCGCTCGCCATGCTGATCTTCATGTTCTCGCTGGCCGGCATCCCGCCGATGGCCGGCTTCTGGGGCAAGCTCTACATCTTCATGGCCGCCGTCGAGGCGAAGCTGTTCTGGCCCGCCATCCTGGGCGTGCTCGCTTCGGTGGTCGCTTCCTACTATTACCTGCGTATCGTGAAGGTGATGTATTTCGACGAGCCGGGCGAGGCGCTCGATGCGCCGGCCCTGGGCATCACCCGCGCGGTGGCGTTTGCAGCGGCCCTGCTGATCGCCGTGTTCTCGCTGGCGCCGCAGCCGCTCAGCTCCGTCGCCGCCGCAGCCGCCAAGGGCCTGTTTCCGTGAGTTCCACACCCGTCCTGCCGGACGGGTGGAGGCTGGTCGCGCTGGCGAGCGTCGGCAGCACGAACGACGTGGCCGCGCGTCTCGCGGGCGAGGACGCACCGGAAGGTACCTTCGTCTGGGCGCGCGAGCAGACCGGCGGGCGCGGCCGGCGCGGCCGGACCTGGATGTCGCCGCCGGGCAATCTCTATTGCTCGACCGTGCTGCGGCCCGCTTGTCGGGCGAACCGCGCGGCCGAGCTCGGCTTTGTGGCGGCGCTTGCAGTCGCAGACATCGTGCCGCGCGAGCGCAAAATTCGCCTGAAGTGGCCCAACGACGTGCTGGTTGACGGTGGCAAGATCGCGGGGATCCTGCTCGAGAGCTCGATCTGCCAGGATGGCCAGGTCGACCACGTCGTGGCGGGCATCGGCGTCAATGTCGGCTTCGCCCCCGAGCTGCCCGACATGCGCTACCCCGGGGCCGTGCTGGGCGGTACGGTCGAGGAGGCTGCCGGCCGGCTGGCCGGGGCATTGGCGCGGCGGATGGTGCAGTGGCGCCAGGCGGGGTTCGAACAGATCAGGGCGGATTGGCTGACCAAGGCCGGTCCCCTCGGCGCCGCCGTCGATGTCCGGCTGGGGAGCGAGCTGGTGAGCGGCCGCTTCGCCGGGCTGGATCGCGATGGCGGACTGCTGCTGGATACCCCGGCCGGGCCTCGCTGCATCGTGTCGGGCGAATTGCTGGGCCATACGGCCTAAAGGAGAAGGGCGATGCTGCTCGCCATAAACTGCAACAACACCAACATCAAATTCGGGGTCGTCGACGGCGAGCGGATCGTGGGCGAATGGCGCCAGCACACCTCGGCGATGCGTACTGCCGACGAGCATGCCGTCTGGCTGGTTCAGCTCATGAAGATGGAGGGAATCGACCCCAGGTCGATCACCGACGCAATCATCGGCTCGGTCGTGCCCAACGCCAACTTCAACCTCCGTCGTCTGTGCACGCGCTACTTCAACTGCGAACCGATGTTCATCGGCGACGCCAACGTCAAGCACGGCATCAAGATCAAGGGCGTGGGCGCCGGCGCCGACCGCATCTGCAACTCGGTGGGCGCCAGCCTCATGTTCCCCAGGACGCCGGTGGTCGTGGTCGATTTCGGCACGGCGACCAATTTCGACGTCGTCGACGAGGAGGGCAGCTATTGCGGCGGGGCCATTGCGCCCGGTCCGAACCTCAGCATCGAGGCGCTGGTCAACGCCGCAGCCCTGCTGCCGCGCATCGTGGTCGAGAAGCCGCAACAGGTGATCGGCACGACGACGGTTGCCTGCATGCATACCGGCGTGTTCTGGGGCTATGTCGGGCTGATCGAGGGCATCGTCACGCGCATCAAGGCCGAGTTCGGGCGGCCGATGAAGGTCGTTTCCACCGGTGGCCTCGCGCCTGTCTTCGACGGAAACATCTCAGTGATCGACCAACTCGCTCCCGACATCACGGCGCGCGGCCTGATCGAGATCTTCAGGCGAAGCAAGGCATGACGGGTCCGTCCCTGGTCCCCGGGGCCGACGAACTGCTGTTCGTCGCCCTCGGGGGCGCCGGCGAGATCGGCATGAACCTCAATCTCTACGGTCACGCCGGCAAATGGCTGATGGTCGATCTCGGCATCGCCTTCACCGACGACACGATGCCGGGCGTCGAGGTGGTCATGCCCGATCCGCTGTTCATCGAGGAGCGGCGGGAGAGCCTGGCCGGCATCGTGCTGACTCACGCCCACGAGGACCATCTGGGCGCCGTGCCCGACCTCTGGCCACGGCTCAAGGTGCCGGTCTACGCGACGCCATTCGCGGCGTCGGTGCTGCGCCGCAAGCTGACCGAGGCTGGCCTGCGCGACGAGGTACCGATCGTCGAGATCCCGCTGGGCGGCAAATTCAGGGTCGGTCCGTTCGAACTCGAAATGGTCACCATGACCCATTCGATTCTCGAACCCAATGCGCTGGCGATCCG
>CAYZQZ010000396.1:0-4201 GCA_964480235.1 uncultured Reyranella sp.
GGCATATTCGGTGGTGAGGTCGTTGATGCGCACGCAGCGCGTCTTGCCCTTCCAGTTGAGCGTCTTCAGGGCCTGGACGATCTTCTTGCGCGCATCGCGCTTCTGGCTCGGGGCGACGGCGTCCTCGAGGTCGAGAAAGACGTGGTCGGCCTTCGACTCCGACGCCTTCTGCATCATCTTTTCGCTGGAGCCGGGCGTCGAAAGCTGGACGCGGCGAGCGCGGCGGGGTCGTTTGGTCATTCTACACTCCTCAGGCGACGATCTTGGCGGCGCGCAGGCGGGCGATGTCGTCCGCTCCACAGCCGAGCGATTGCAAATACTGGTCCGTATGCTCCCCGAGCAAGGGGGCGCGGTGGCGCACCTTTCCGGGCGTCTCGGTCATCTTGACGGCGACGCCGGCGATCTGCACCTCATGGTCGAGGCCGGGATGGGGCACCCAAGGCAGCATCTCGCGCGCCTTGAAGTGCGGGTCGGCCACGATGTCCCGCACATTGTAGACCGGCGAGAACGGCACCTGGCCGCCGAGATGCTTCAGCAGTTCCTGCTTAGTGCGCCGGCGCGTGAAGTCCGAGACGGCTTCGATGATCGCGGCCTGGTTGGCTCGGCGGTCCTGCACGGTGACGTTGTTCGGGTCGGTCGCCATCTCGGGCCGGCCGATCAGGCGGCACAGGATCGGGAAGTGAGTGTCCGCGTGTGCTGCGATCGTCACGAACCCATCCTTGGCCGGGAACATGCCGAACGGGCAGAGCAGGGGGTGATGATTACCCTCTGGTGCCGGCAGCGTCTGCGCATAGGAGTGCTGGTGCATGATGCGCTCGCAGACCGCCAGGATGGCGTCGACCATGCCGACATCGACGAACTGGCCCCGGCCCGTCTTGTGGGCACGGAATATCGCCGAGACGATGCCGAAGGCGCAGGTGATTGCCGGAACGATGTCGCCCACGCCGGGCCCGACCTTCATCGGTGTGTCCTTGTCCGGACCGGTGATCGCCATGATGCCGCCCATCGCCTGGCTGATCACGTCGTAGGCCGGGAAATCGGAGTAGGGGCTCTTGCCTGTGCGTGGGTCGCCAAAGCCGCGGATGGTGGCGTAGACCAGCTTCGGATTGCGCTCGCGCAAGGCCTCGTAGCTGAGGCCGAGACGGTCCATCACGCCGCCGCGATAGTTCTCGACGATGGCGTCGGCCCCCTTGCAGAGCTTCATCACCAGCTCGCGGCCTTCCGGCGTCTTGAGGTCGATGGCGATCGACTTCTTGTTGCGGTTGACCGAGGCGAAATAGCCGCCGAACGCCTTCAGGCGATCGTCGGCGTGATAGGGGCCGATGATGCGGGTGTGATCGCCGTCGAGCGGCTCGACCTTGATGATCTCGGCTCCCTGGTCGGCCAGCAGCATCGTGCAATACGGCCCAGCCAGCATTTGCGTGAGATCGACGATGCGTACGCCATCGAGGGCTCCCAGCACCTCGCTCATAGGGACCGCGGGCCTCCAGGCCCGCTCATGACAATGAAGCGGGCCTTGAGGCCCGTGGTCCATTGACTCACTTGTCTCCCCAGTGGCTGCGCCGCTTGATCAGTACCGTGCGCTCACCCTCGAAGATGTGCTTGTCGTCCTGGTTAACGCCGTAGTGCCTGAAGCGGACAATGCCAGCGTCGGCCTGCCCGGCATCGGTCTTCTCCAGCACCTCGCTGTAACAGTAGAGCGTGTCGCCGTGATAAAGCGGGCCCTTGAGGCGAATCTTGTCCATGCCGAGTTCGGCCAGGGCGTTCTCGGCGGTGTCCTGGGCGGCGAGCCCGATGCACATCGAGATGGTTACGCCGCCGAAGCCGAGCCGCTTGCCGTAGCTCATGCCCTGGGTCAGGTGCTCGTTGAAGTGCGCCTCGGCGGTATTCATGGTCACGTTTGTGATCCAGACCTGCTCCATCGGCTCGACGGTCTTGCCGCGGGCATGCTTCAGCACCTCGCCGACCTTGAAGTCCTCGAAGTAGTTGCTCTTGCCGGTGAGGGAAGAGACTTTCATCGGTTCCTCCCTTCTAGTTCCGGCCCCGACCCAGCAGCCGGTCGGAGATGATGCGCTTCTGGATCTCCGATGTGCCCTCGAAGATCTTGGTCAGCCGCGCGTCGCGCCAGTGGCGCTCGACGGCGTGGAGCGTCGTGTAGCCGGCGCCGCCATGGATCTGCAGGCCCTCGCTGCAGACGCGTTCGGCCATTTCCGAGGCGAACAGCTTCACCATCGACGCTTCCTTGTCGCAGCGCTGTCCGGTGTCGATCTGTTCGCAGACGAAATAGTTGAGTTGCCGCGCGGCCTCGATCTGGGTCGCCATATCGGCGATCTTGAATCGGATTGCCTGGAAATCGGAGATCGGCCGCTCGAACTGCCGGCGCTCGCCGGCATAGCGAATGGAATCGTCGAGCGCGCCCTGGGCGAGGCCAATGGCGCGGGCGGCCGTGTGTGCGCGTGCCGTCTCGAGACCCGATGTGGCGTAATAGAAGGCATGCCCTTCCTCGCCGATCATGTCGGCGGCCTCGACGCGGAAATTGTCGAACGCGAGTTCGTAGGTCTTCCACCCGAAATAGCCAATCTTGGGAATTGGCGCGCCGCTCACGCCCTTGGGCAGGGTGCCGCGCTTCTTTTCGACGAAGAACATCGACAGGCCCATGTGCCGCTTTCCCGGCGGCGCATCGGACGTGCGGGCGATGATGATCAGGAAGTCCGCACCATCGGCGAAGGTGCACCAGTACTTGTTGCCGCTGATCAGGTAGCCGGTGCCGTCCTTGCGGGCGCGGCAGGAGATGTTGGAAATGTCCGAGCCCGCGTTGGGCTCCGACATCGAGAAGGCGCCGAGGAATTCTCCCTTCGCCATGCGCGGCAGATAGCGGGCGCGCTGCTCTTCGCTCATCATCTGCGAGCCGATCAGCAGATTACCGCGCGCGATCAGGGAGGCGACACTCATCCAGCCGCGCGAGAGTTCCTCGGTGACGAGGCAGTACTCGAAGCAGCCCAGACCCAGGCCGCCATACTGCTCGGGAATGAGAATGCCGAAGTAGCCGAGCTCCGCCATCTTGTCGCGCAGGTCCATCGGGATGTCGCCCTTTTCGGGGTCGAGCTTGTTGGCGACCGGCAGGACCTCGTTCAGGGTAAATTCACGCGCCTGCTCCTGGATCATGCGGCGCTCTTCGGTGATGTACGGCATTACGCGGCGTTCCTTTGACGAACGAGATTGGTGCGCTTGAAGTCGATGACCATTTCATCGCGCTGGTTGAAGCCCCTGGTATGCCAGGTGACGATTCCGAAGCCCTTGTGGGAGTCCGACACGCGTCGATCGAGCACGACGGATTCCGCGCGCAGCGAATCGCCGGGATAGACCGGCTGGTGGTAGGTGAGTTCGTTCACGCCGAGGAACGGGCCGCCGCCTTCGCTGAGATCTTCGACGGTCAGGCCGAACACGGTGGTGAACACAAGCAGCGGGTTGGTGACGATGCCAGGATGGCCATGTGCACGGGCGTAGGCGGCGTTGTAGTAGTGCGGATTGAAATGAAGCGTCAGGGTCGAGAAGAGGGTGGTCTCTGACTCGGTGATCGTGCGGCCCCAGTGATGCTTGAAGACGCGGCCGGGCTCGAAGTTCTCGTAGCGGTTGCCCTTTGGAACCAGCCGCGCCCGCGTCCTGAAATCGTCAGCCATCGTCACTCCTTCGCGGCGGCGCGAGCCAGATCGCCCACGTCGGTCATGCTGTCGATGCGCTCGATCGCATCGTGCAGGCGCCTGGCGCCGGCAGCGCCCAGCACCGGGACCGCGAGACTGTCGAACTTGGTTTCCAGCGCCTGGCGCTGCTTGCCGAGATCGGCCCAGGGGATGCCCGAATCGTGCGTGGCTTCGACCAGGGTGCCGTCGTCGAGCTGAATCGCCATCTCGGACACCGACTTGGCCCAGCCTGGCTGGAACTCGATCGTCATCTTGTCCCGCAGCGCCTTGATGCGGGGCTCCTGTGTCACGGCCTCGTTGTAGGAATCGAGGTTGGCGGTGTCGACTCCGGTCAGCGCCATGGCGACCGTCTGGCGCAGCGAGAACTTTGCCTCGAGCCCGGTCGTCGGGTTCGGGATGTTGCAGACCCGGTCGGCGCCCTGATCGAGGCGCAGCAGGATTTTCTTCACCCGCTCCGGCGGGAAGTTGCTCTTGAGCCGGATTTCCTTGGCGCACTCGAT
>CAYZQZ010000397.1:0-4163 GCA_964480235.1 uncultured Reyranella sp.
GAAATCAAGCAGCCCGAGACCGGCGCAGAGTTCATTCGGCAGTTGATCTACTTCGCGGAGGAGGTGAGCAAGCAGTACAAGATGCCGTATCCCGCCCTCGCGAGAATGTTCCTCCAGCGGGCCTACGCGCCCGGTACCGATCAGGCGCTCCACGACAACTCGCTCACGATGGCGTCAGCCTGCTACGTCGCCATGAGCGCGAAGGACCAGTCCGTCGGCGCGGAGTTGTTCTCGGCGAAGGTCCTCAAGTCGGCCAACGGGCTTCCCAACGTCACCGACACCGACCTTGCCCGGATCATCCAAGTCGCGGACCGCGGGTTCGTCCTCGGCCAGTTCTGGAGCCACGGGCGAAAGGTCTACGACGTCGCCCCGGCGCTTCAGGAGCGGCTCATCCACACCGACGTCCGCGGGATCACCTGCGACATGGTCCGGCCGCAGTTCCGCTCCTTCTCCGTGCGCGTCGATCCCGACCTGTTCGACGGCGTCTGCGAGATCTTCGTCTCCGAGGCGCAGGGCGTCTCGTTCGACGGCGAGCGCGGGGAGATCGAGACCGACCCGCTGATGTTTCGGGCCTTCCGCGTCTGCTACTACGCGAACGACAAGACCAGCGGCTCGCAGATCAACTACTTCTCGCTGCCGATGTCGAAGGGCTACCCGTTCGACGCCCGGATCGCGTCAGTCGAGGAGCAACTGTCGGCCAAGGGCGCGACGGTGGCGCGGTTCATCGGCAACGTGATTCTCTACCTGACGTGGCCCGACGAGAACGAGACCTTCGAGGAGCGGGTCTCGGCCGACTACGCCTCGTTGCAGGAGCGCATGCTCGCGGCCCGCGGGAACAAGCGCGAGAAGCTCAAGATGCGGCTGCGGGCGATGGACCCCGACCGACGGATCTACATCGGGGCCAAGGTGCCGTTCATGTCTGGCGCGGCCTCGGACGATTTTTCCACAGGGGACAGCCTTCTTGTGAGAACCTTGGTCGCCGGTCACTGGAAAATGCAGCCCTGTGGGCCAAAACAAGCAGAGCGGAAGCTGATCCGCGTCGAGCCGTACTGGCGCGGGCCGGTCGACGGCGTTGTTTCTAACCCCATCCGAAAGGTCGTTTGATCCGATCCCCCTGCCAAGTCACCGCCCTCCCCAAGGGGCACAAGGAGTCTAATCGTGACCAAGACAATCGGAAATCTGGAATGGCGGGAAGAGACCCGTCGAATGACGTGGGACGCCGCCGCGGAGTATGCCAAGTCGTTGGGTGAAGGCTGGCGGGTGCCAACGCGGGCGGAGCTACTCACGCTGTTGGATGACACGCGCTGCTCCCCGGCGTGTTCCGTGTTTCCCGACACTCCGACTGAGTTCTTCTGGTCGGCGTCGCCCTATGCCTACAACCAAGACCTCGCATGGGTCGTGGATTTCGACGTTGGCAACGTCTACGGCAACTACAAAAGACATGAGAGCCGTGTCCGCTGCGTGCGGACGGTGGAGAGCAAGTGACCGAGCCCAAACATATCGACGCAGGATCATCCGGGGAGTGGGGTTGGCACGCGACGGAACTCGCGATGCGCTGCCCGCAGTTGTTCGCCTACAAGCACCGCATCCCGAAGGGCGAAAAAGGCGGTGAGGAGGGGGACCGGGCCCCCCTCTTGAAGGGTTCTCTCGTCCATCAGGGGCTCGCGCACCACTACGCCCGCATGCAGGCTGGTCAGGAGGGCAAGGACCCCGAGATCTGGGCCAAGCCGGAGACCGCCATCGAGGTCTGCGCCGAGAAGCTGGGGCCGGGGGCCGCGCAGTACATCGGCCTCTCGCAATCGGTTGTGCGGGCCTACGCCGCGCACCACGCGAACGAGAACATTGAGGTGATGCACGTCGAGGAGGTCTTCTCGGCGGAGATCGGCGGCTACAAGTTCACGCAGCGGTTCGACCTCGTGGCCCGAGACGCCTCCGGGCGCGTCGTCATCCTCGACCACAAGACGACCGGCCGCATCGACGCCTCCGTCCCGCAGCGATACGTCCTCTCGGGGCAGTTCCTCGGCATGTGGAACTTCGGCCGCATGATCTGGGGCGACGAGTTCGGCGGTGTGCGGCTCAACCTGATCGAGATCGGTGGCTGGGGCAAGGAGATCACCCCCAAGTTCTCCCGCGTCCCGACCGATCCGGCCCCGCATGCCATGCGGCTCTTCCCGATCACCGTGAAGGCCGCCCGCGACCGCATCCGCGCCCTCGACGAGGCCGGTGTCGACCCGTGGGAGTGGCCGAAGGCGCTCTCCGAGCAGACCTGCATCACGGCCTACGGCAAGTGCGACGGCTACGAACTGTGCCGGTGGGGCAAGGTGGAGCCATGACCGGCAACGTCGTGCAGGGCATGCTGTGGTTCCTGCTGAAGATGTTCGTCTGGGTGATCGCGGCCCACGTCGCCGTCAACACGGCGGCGATCCTGAACGACCTCGACCTGTCAGATCCGCAGGTGCAGGAAGCGCGGACGATCTCGGGGATCTTCATCTCGGCCGTCTACGCCTTCGCGGGCGGCCGAGGCGCGGGCCCTCGGGGCTGACCAACTGGTTGGAGAGGTGGATGGGCGTGTACAAGATCCCGGTGTCCAAGGTGTGCGAGTCACAGGTTGCCTGTGATGGCGCTTACGTCGTGCGGCGGTCGAAGCCGGACGCGACGGTGTGCTCGAAGTGCGAGAAGTCCTTAGCCGCCCGGCGGCGCGTGATCCTGCCGCGGGGCATCAACTACCAAGACAAGACCGACAAGAAGTACAAGGGGCGAATCTGATGACGACGTGGGAGAGGAAGGCTGTGTGGCCGAACGCGCAGGACCTGATGGCTGGTGATCCCGTGGGGACGCGGGAGTGGCACGACGACTCGATGAACGCGGGCTCGCGGGCCCTGCTGTCGGCCATCATCGAGGCCACGAAGAAGAACCCCGACCTCGCCGAGAAGCTGATGGTGGCCCTCCGGCTGTCGAGTAAGCCGTGAGTGAGGTCGAGAAACTGCGGGCGCTGCTGGCCGAGGCGCGGGCCGCCATGATTGATGGCGTAGGCACGGCCTACGACATGGAAGCCATCGACACGGCGTTCAGCGTCGCCGAACGCATCGCCGCCGCGCTCGCGGAGCCGGTGAAAGAGGAATCGCTGTACGGTATCCGCGAAGATAGGGACTCGCTGCGCGTTGAAATCAAACGTCTTGAGCGCGAACGCGACGAAGCGCGGGCCGAGGTCGAACGTCTTCGCAACGCCCTCGCCGCGATCAGCCTCGACGAGTACGAGTCCACCAGCAGCGCGTCCGAGAAGGTCCACGGCCACGCCAGAATCGCCCGCAAGGCGCTGTATGGAGACGCGCCATGACCGAAACCGAGAAACTGCGTTCGCTGCTCAATCGGGCCAGAGAGCGAATGGCCTACAACTTCGACCGCTACGCCTGCGCGGCCTGCTCCCACGGGGTCTCCAAGAACGAGTGCGGCTGCGGCTTCAAGCGGACGGGCGAGATGATTGACGAGATCGACAAGGTGATCGCGGAGCCGGTGACAAACGACTACCGACGCGGAGCCGAGGCGATGCGTGAAGCCTTGGCGGTGGACTTCGACTGCGTCATGTCGGACTGCCACGGGTGTGATGCGGCGGACCGTGCGGACTACATCCGCGCCATGCCGATACCGGAGGACAAGTGACCACCATCGTCTGGAACCGATTCGAGCAGACAGTCTGCCTGAAGTGCGGCAAGCAACTGACCCGCCTCACGACGCCTATCGCGACCGACTGGACCCACCGGGACGGTGAGGGCACCCCTCGCGTCGGCTGCCGGGCGGCGACGTACTCCAACAAGAACGGGTGGGACGACTCGGTCCCGAAGGGGTGGTCGGCGGAACCGGATCCGGCGAGGATCAAGCCCTACTATCCCGAGGCCGATCCCGCCGCGCATGCGGCCCTTCCGGCTCCGGGTTCGCCCATGGGCGCGATCTTCATGCAGCGGCAGATGGCGCTGGCCGAAATCGAAGAACTGCGGGCCGAGAACACCCGGCTCCGCGGCCTCCTCGCCGATGCCAACATCCCCTGCATCTACTGCAAGCTGCCCAAGGACAACATCAAGCTCTGCCCTCGCGGGTTCCCCGGCTGTGGGCGCATGGACGACCTGATCGAAGGGAGGCACGTCTGATGAACTGCCCAAGCTGCA
>CAYZQZ010000398.1:0-1972 GCA_964480235.1 uncultured Reyranella sp.
GGTCTATCCCGGTGACATCGTAGTCGGCGACCGCGATGCCGTGTTGGTGATCCCGTCCGACATCGTCGAGGCGGTCGCCGAAGAAGCCCTCAAGAACTACGAGTACGAGGAGTGGGCCGAGGGCGAGGTCCGCAAGGGTCGCTCGCTGAAGGGTCTGTTCCCGGTGCAGGGCGATCAGGCCAAGGCCGACTACGAGGCGTGGAAGAAGGCCAACCCGAAGAAATAGACCGCTTCCTCCCCATTCACATGGGGAGGTGGCCCGGAGCGCCGGAGGGGTCAGGAGCCACCAGTAGACTACCGCTGCAGACTCATGACCCGATCGCCGCCGTATGACGGCGGCACTTCCCCATTTGAATGGGGAAGAATCTCAGATTCGATCCATCACCTCGTCGCGGAATTTCTTCATCTCGTCGAGGATCTCCGGCACCGTGCTGCCGCCGAAACCGGTGTCGATGCAGCCGACGCCCAGCGCCGACATCGCCTTGATGTCGGCCACGATGTCCGCCGCCTTGCCGGAGAACAGACGCCGCTCGCCGTCGCCGGCCTTGGCATCGACGCCTTCGCCGTAGCGCGGGAAGCGGATGGTGACGCCAACCGACTTCGGATCGCGGCCGGCCTCCTTGGTCATCTTGCGCAGCTTGCCGATCGCCGCTTCCAGCCGCTTGAGGCTGTCCATCGGGAAGGCGGGGTTGTTGGGGATCGGATACCAGGCGTCGCCGTACTTCGCCGTGCGCCGCAAGGCCGGTCCCGATTCGCCGCCGACCCAGATCGGAATGCCGCCCTTCTGCGGCGGCTTGGGCGCGAAGGTGATCTTGTCGAACTTCACGAACTCGCCCGCGAAGCGCGGCCTGTCTCTGGTCCACAGTTCCTTGAAGGCGGCGATGTATTCGTCAGTAACCTTGCCGCGCGCCTCGAACGGCGGCAGGCCGAGCGCCTCGAACTCCTCCTTCATCCAGCCCGCGCCGATGCCGAGCGTGACCCGGCCGTCTGCCAGCACGTCGATCGTGGCGAGCTGCTTGGCCGCCAGCACCGCCGGCCGGTGCGGCACCACCATCACCGAGGTCACCAGCCGCAGCGTGCTGGTGCGGGCCGCCACGAAGGCGAGCTCGATCAGCTGCTCGTTGCGCTCGCCGGTGCCGGCGTTGATGAATTCGCCGGTGGCGCTGTACGGGTAAGGCGAGGAGATGTCGGTCGGGATCACGACGTGATCGCTGAACGTGCCGTAGTGATAGCCCAGCGCCTCGGCGCCGGTGCAGAGCCGGGTCAGGTTGTCGAGGCTGGCCAGCGGGCCCGCGGTCGGGGCGGAAAAGCCGAATTGCATTTCTTTCTCCTCTTGCTCCTCTGCCCCTCGGGGGCGACAGGAGAATGGTGATCAGGCAAACGTAGTACGGATCTCGAGGCTGCGCTTCAGCGTCAGCGTCACCGGCGTGCGCTCGGCGATGTCGGCCATGCGCTTTTTCTGTTCGGCATCGACCGCGCCCTCGATGCGCAGCACGCGGTCGATGCTCTCGACCTTGGCGTCGTCGCGCCGAAAATGGATGTCGGCGTGCACGGCGGTCACCGGCCACTCCTTGCGGTCGGCATACATGCGCAGCGTGATCACGGTGCAGGCAGCCAGCGCCGAGCTCAGCAGATCGTAGGGTGCAGGGCCTGCGTCCTTGCCGCCGAGTTCCGGCCCCTCGTCGGCGACCAGCGTGTGATGTCCTGTGGCGATGTCGGTCCCGTACTTGCCGGTGCCGATGCGTCCGCTGGCATGCGCCATGAGTTCACTCCGTGGGGCGGGGAAGGGGGTGACGGGGAATAGAGCAGCTTTCCCGGCGCGCTGCCTCCGCTGTTGTTTTTGGGGCTGGTCGGCGTATCGAAAATCGAGTATATTCAATTAATTAAGTGAATTTCTTTTAGTAATTTCGGAGCCTTTCATGGCCGTCACTTCCGGCCTCTCGGTTGCCCCCGCTTACGGCACCGCCCGTTC
>CAYZQZ010000398.1:2072-4132 GCA_964480235.1 uncultured Reyranella sp.
TCATGGCCGTCACTTCCGGCCTCTCGGTTGCCCCCGCTTACGGCACCGCCCGTTCGCCCCTGGCGCTCTCGCTGCCGCTGATCCTGGGCGTGCTGCTGTTCATTTTCCTGGTCAACGCCGACGGCATGCCGCTCCTGGGCGATCCCGACAGCCACTGGCATATCGCGGTCGGCAACTGGATGCTGGTGCACCGCACGGTGCCCGATGTCGATCCGTTCTCCTTAACCTTCCTCGGCGAGCCGTGGATCGCCAAGGAGTGGCTTTCGCAACTTCTGCTCGCGCTCGCCTATGACGGCCTCGGCTGGATGGGCGTGGTCGCGCTCGGTGCCGCGGCGGTCGCGGCGAGCTTCGCGCTGCTGCTGCGTCTGCTGCTGCGCGACCTGAAATCCCTGCCGGCACTGATGTTCACGATCGGCGCCGCCGTGATGATGGCGCCGCACATCCTGGCGCGCCCGCACGTGCTCGCCTTCCCGTTCATGCTGATCTGGATGGCGGGTCTGGTGCGCGCCGTCGAGGAGCGTCGCGCACCCCATCCGCTGCTGCTGATCGCGATGCTGTTCTGGGCGAACATGCATGGCGGCTTCACGCTCGGCCTGATGCTGGCGGGCGCCTTCGCGCTCGAAGCGCTGGTAAGCGCGCGCGATGCCCAGGACCGCAAGAGCCTGTTCTTCGCCTGGCTGAAGTTCGGCGTGGCGGCGCTTCTGGTCGCCTGCATCACGCCCTACGGTCCGGAATCGATCCTGGTCACTGGCCGCATCTTCAGTCTGGGCGACGTGCTGAACACGATCGCGGAATGGAAGTCGCCCGACTTCCAGAAGCAGCCGGCACAGGAGATCGTCCTGCTGGTCGCGCTCTATCTCGCGCTGTCGCGCGGCCTGAAGCTGCCGCTGCCGCGGCTGCTGATCGTGATCGGGCTGCTGCATCTCTACCTGCGTCACGCCCGCAATGCCGAGCTGCTGGCGACCCTGGCGCCGCTCGCGCTGGCGCCCCTGCTGGCGCGGCAGTTCCCGACCCTCGCGCGCGACGCACAGGCGGCCGGCAGCGGCCTGCTCGGCCGCTTCGAGCAGCTCGCGCGTCCGGCCGGCGGTGCCGCCACCGCGCTCGGCCTTGCCGTCATGGCGCTGTTCGCGACCCTGATGCTGCGCACCGTCGATCTCCAGCCGCCGTCCGCGATCATGCCGCAGGCCGCCCTCGACTACGCCCGCCAGCACGGCCTCGTGCAGCGGCCGATGCTCAACCACTACAATTTCGGCGGCTACCTGATCGGCGCCGGCGTGCCGACCTTCATCGACGGCCGCGCCGAGCTCTACGGCGGCGATTTCATCAAGCGCTACACCGAGGCGGTCGGCCTGCGTGGCGAGACGAAGCTCGAGGACCTGCTCGAACGCTACCGGATCGGCTGGACTTTCCTGACCAAGGAGGCCCCCGCCAACCGCCTGCTCGCGCATCTGCCCGGCTGGCGCCAGGTCTTCAGCGACGATCAGGCGACGATCTTCGTGCGGGAGTAGGCACTTCCCCATTCGTATGGGGAAGTGCCCTCGTCGTACGAGGGCGATGGGGTCATGACCCCTCCGTCGCGCTGAGTGCGCGACACCTCCCCATGTGAAGGGGGAGGAATATTCACTCCTTCAACACGATCCACGTGCAGGCGGCCAGCGCGCAGAGCCTGCCGCTCTCGCTGTAGAGCGCCGTGCCGGAATAGAGCTTGCGACCCTCCGCACCGGTGCGCCAGCCGACCACGGCGCAGCGTTCGCCGATCCTTGGCGGCTCTATCACTTTCGCGGTCATGCGGCCGGTCAGCGCCACCCGCCGGTCGCCGTCGTCCTGGGCAGCGTAGGCGCCCGGACAGTCGAGCGTGCCCCACACGAACTCCGGCCGGATCCGTCCCGAGGCATCGGCGTGGTTGGCGTGCGGCAGGTAGCAGGAGAGGGAGTATCCCGGCTGCGGGCCGGACGTGCCCCACACGCGCAATCCGTCGCCCTCGGCGCGGCCGCGTCCGCACACCAGGCAGCTGCCGAACTCGCCGTCGGCCGGGCTGCCGCCGTGCGCGCCGCGGCGCA
>CAYZQZ010000399.1:0-4131 GCA_964480235.1 uncultured Reyranella sp.
CGCGACATCGCGAAAGCCTATCACCAAACACTTGTTTGGTCAGCGGTCGAACGCTAGCCTTTTCGGCATGGCATACACGTTCGATCTGGGCGATCCGGCGACAAACGCCGATCCATTTCCCGAATTCGCCCGTCTCCGGATCAGCGATCCAGTGCATTGGTCGACGGCGATGAAGGCATGGATCGTCACCAGACACGCCGATGTCCGCCAGGTTGCCCTGAACAACCGCGAGATCTCCGCCGATCGGCTGACCCCCTTCTTCCGGGCCGCGCCGGAATCGCAAACGGCGACGATCGCGAACCTGGTGCGCTATCTCAACCACTGGATGGTGTTCCGCGATCCGCCCGATCATACGCGCCTGCGCCGGCTCTTCACCAAGGCGTTCACACCCACCGCCGTCGCCAATCTGACGCCCAACATCGAAGGTATCGTCGCCCACCTGATCGGGTGCATGCAGGACCGGGCGGCGCGCGGCGAGACGGTCGACTTCATCGCCGACTTCGCCTACCCCCTGCCCGCGACCGTGATCATGGACCTGCTCGGCGTGCCTCGCGACGACTTGGCGCGCGTCAAGGTGTGGTCCGACGACATCGCACTGTTCATCGGCACTGCGCGGGCCACCGGAAACAAGTACCTGCGCGCCGAGGCCGGGGCCAAGGCGATGGCCGGCTATTTCCGCGACCTGGTCGAGGCCCGCACGCAGCAGCCGACGGAAGACATGATCAGCCAGCTCGTGCTGGCGCGAGACGACCGTGATGCCCTGACCACCGACGAGATCGTCGGCACCTGCATCCTTCTGCTGTTCGCCGGCCACGAGACGACGACCAACCTGATCGGCAACGGATTCCTGTATTCGATGCGCCATCGCGACCAGTGGGAGCGCCTGGTCGCCGCCCCCGACCTGGCGGAGAGCGCGATCGAGGAATGGCTGCGCTACGATGGCCCCTCCGGCGCGCTGGCCAGGGTGGCGGTCGCCGATCTCGAAATGGGCGGCAGGACGATCCGCGAGGGGCAGCGCGTCTTCGCCTTCGTCAATTCGGCGAACCGCGATCCCGAGGCGGTCGAGGACCCGGACCGCTTCGATATCGGCCGGCCGCAGAACATGCACATGGCCTTCGGCCACGGCATCCACTTCTGCCTCGGTGCGCCCCTGGCGCGACTCGAGGGCGCCATCGCGGCGCGGCGCCTGGCCGAGCGCCTGCCCGGGCTGCGGTTGCTTGGAGGCGAGCCGCAATGGCATGACTCGCTGATCCTGCGCGGCGTCAAGGCTCTGCCGGTCGCGCTGACCTAAGGGGGAAACATGGCATCGGGTATTCGTGACAAGGTCGCCATTCTCGGCATGGGCTGCACACCCTTCGGCGAGCACTGGGACAAGGGCGCCGAGGAACTGATGGTGATGGCCTTTGGCGAGGCACTCGCCGACGCCGGTGTCGAGCGCAAGCAGATCGGCGCCGCCTGGCTTTCGACCTGCCTCGACGAGGTCAGCGTCGGGAAATCCGGCCTGCCGCTTTCTGAGGCGCTTCGGCTGGATTACATCCCCGTGAGCCGAGTGGAAAACTACTGCGCATCCGGGTCCGATGCCTTCCGGTCGGCCGTCTATGCCGTCGCCGCGGGCGCCTGCGACATTGCTCTGGCGCTCGGAGTCGAGAAGCTGAAGGATACGGGGTTCGGCGGACTGCCCGGCTTGAACGCCGGAACTCTGCCGCCGCTGTGGTGGGCCAACCTCACCGCTCCCGGCAGCTTCGCCCAACTCGCCTCGGCCTATCGTGCAAAGCACGCCGTGAGCCGCGAGGAATTGAAGCGCGCCATGGCGCATATATCGGTCAAGAGTCATGCCAACGGCGCCCGCAATCCGAAGGCGCACCTCCAAAAGCCTATTTCCGAAGCCGACGTCCTGAACGCGCCGCTGATTGCCGATCCGCTCGGCCTCTACGACTGCTGCGGCGTCTCGGACGGGGCCGCCGCGGCCATTGTGACTACTCCCGAAATCGCGCGGTCCCTCGGCAAGAAGGACCTCGTGACGGTCAAAGCCCTGCAGATCGCCGGCTCCAACGGCGAGGAAGAACAGCACAGCAGCTGGGACGGCAGCTATTTCGCCACGGCACGCATCGCATCCCGACGGGCCTACCGGGAGGCAGGTATCGAGCGACCGCGTGAGCAGATCAGCCTCGTCGAATGTCACGACTGCTTCTCCGTCACAGAACTCGTGACCCTGGAGGATCTTTACATCTCTCCCGAGGGCGGCGCCGTGAAGGACGTGCTCGACGGATTCTACGATGCCGACGGCAAGGTCCCGTGCCAGATCGACGGCGGGCTGAAATGCTTCGGCCATCCGATCGGTGCCTCCGGCATTCGAATGATCTACGAGATGTACCTGCAACTCGCGGGGCGCGCCGGCGCCCGCCAGCGGTCTGATGTCCAGCTGTGCCTGACGCACAATCTCGGCGGTTTCCCCGCGCGCAACGTCTGCTCGGTAGCGATCATCGGCGCCGAAGGCGCCTAGCATGAGGGCCATGATCTGCCGCCGGTGGGGCGGCCCCGAGGACCTGAAGCTCGAGGACGTCGAACGGCCAGCACTCCAGCCCGGCCAGGTGCGCATCGCCGTGCGGGCCGCCGGCGTGAGCTTCGCCACGACCCTGGTGATCGCCGGAAAGTACCAGCGCCGGCCGCCCTTCCCCTTTGCGCCCGGCACCGAAGTGAGCGGCGTCGTGATCGAGGCCGATAAGGCCTGCACGCGGGTCAGGGTTGGCGACGAGGTCGTGGCGGTGCTTGACTGGGGTGGGCTGGCCGAAGAAGCCGTCGCACACGAAGTCAACGTCTTCCCGAAGCCGAAGAATGTCGGCTTCGTCGAGGCGATCCAGCTCGCGATCTCCTACCCGACCTCGGCCGGGGCGCTGACTTGGCCGCACGTGCTCGACGTGCAGAAGGGCCAGACCTTGCTGGTCCATGCCGCAGCGGGCGGCGTCGGCATGGCCGCCGTCGAGATCGGCAAGATGCTGGGCGCGACCGTGATCGCGACCGCGGGCGGCGCACGCAAGACGGCCTTCGCAAAGGCGCGCGGCGCCGACCACGTGATCGACTACACCGCCGGCGACTTCCGCGACCAGGTACTGAAACTCACCAACGGGCGCGGTGTCGACCGGGTCTACGATCCGGTCGGAGGCGAGGTGTTTGCCCAATCGCTGCGCTGCATGGCGGTCGAGGGACGGATCTGCCCGATCGGCTTCGCCGGCGGCACGATTCCACAGATCCCGGCCAACATCCTGTTGGTGAAGTCGATCGCGGTAATGGGATTCAACTACGGCTATTACGTCGGCTGGAGCCCGCACGATGCGCGCTTCGAGGAAGCCGACCGTGCCTTCGCGTTGATGGAACGCATTCGCGGCTGGTGCGAGGCAGGCCATTGCCGTCCGCATGTCGACCGCACCTTCCGGCTCGACCAGGCGGCCGAGGCGATGCGCGCCCTGATCGAGCGCCAGGTCACAGGCAGGGTCGCGATCGCGATGGGCTGACTACTTCTTAATCAACTTCTTGGCGTCGAACTTGCAGTAGCCGTCGAGCAGGATCTTCTGCTCCTTCTCGTTGATCGCGCCGATGACTTCGATCGAGTTGCCCTGGCCGAGTTCGGCCTTGGTCTTGATCGCGCCCTGGGCGTTGCGCGTCGTCTCGAACTTGCGCTCCGGACGGCCTTCCTGCTGGAAGCGGCCGCTCACCTTGTCGCCGTCGACCGTGATGTCGATGGTCATCTTGTAGCCCGGGCACTTGGTCGAGCCCTGCGTGTTGATGCCCGGTCCTGTCCACGTGTACATGACCGGTTCGGCCTGGGCGGCCGTGGAAATCAGGAGCGCACCCAGCAGGCCTGCGGCGATCGTCGTCTTGGTCATCTTGCTTGTCTCCCTGTGCGCTGATCGTCAACGTCAGTCACTGGATCCGGTTCAGCTTCCCTTCGAACTTGCAGTAGCCGTCGAAAAAGATTCGATTGTCGCCGGCCGAGATGACCCCGGACACGTCCATGACATTGCCCTCGCCGACCTCGGCCTTGGCCTTGAACATGCCCTTGTCGTCGAGAGTTGTGGCGAAAGTGCGTTCCGGCCGGCCCTGCTGCTTGAACGAGCCCTTGACGGTTTTGCC
>CAYZQZ010000400.1:0-2346 GCA_964480235.1 uncultured Reyranella sp.
CCAGCAGGACCGCATCGTGGTCGAGAAGTTCGCCGACTACTGGAACAAGGACCAGGTCTTCATCGACAGAATCACCTATCTGCCGATCGTCGACACCACGGTCCGTCTGGCCAACCTCAAGTCGGGCGGCATCGATCTCACCGAGCGCATCCTTGCGACCGACATCGCCGCGGTGCGCGCCGACCCCAAGCTTCGTCTCGCCAACTCGGTGTCGCTCGCCTGGTTCGGCCTGATGATCAACCAGGACAACGGCCCGAAATCCGAGAACCCGCTCGGCAAGGACGCGCGGGTCCGCAAGGCCTTCGAACTGGCGCTCGATCGCGACGCCATCAACCAGGTCGTGTTCAGTGGCGAGTTCGTACCGGGCAACCAGTGGGTCAGCCCGCAGAGTCCGTACTATCAGAAGGATTTTCCGGTCCCGAAGCGCGACATCGCCAAGGCCAGGGGCCTGATGAAGGAGGCCGGCATCACCGGCAAGCTCGCAATCGACTACATGGTGAACAACGCGCCGGAGGCACGCGCCGTCGCCGAAGTCGTGCAGTCGATGGTCGCCGAGGCGGGCTTCGACCTCAGGATCCGGGTGGTCGAGGTCGCGACCGCGTTGAAGGCGGGCGAAGCCGGCGACTTCCAGCTCTATGGCCTGACCTGGAGCGGGCGCAGCGATCCCGACGGCAATTCGGTCATCTACCAGACCTGCGGCGCGCCGCAGAACATGGCCAAATATTGCGACAAGGACGTCGATGCCTGGCACCAGGAGGCGCGGGCGGCAACCGACCTCGAGGCCCGCAAGGCAATTTATCGCAAGGTGACCGAGCGCTTCCTCGACAAGGGCTGGATCCTCTACCTCTACCACCCCCAGAATCTGGTCACGCACACGGCCCGGCTGGAAGGTTACCGGCCCATCGCCGACGGCATCATCCGCGTCGTGGGCGTGAAGCTAAAATAAGTCTTACCGGACCGCGGGCTTCCAGGCCCGCTCATGAATCACGACGCGCGTTTCAGCACCGTGATTCATTCTGCACGGCGCGGCACCCGCGCTTCGGGCCTTCGGCCCTGCAGCGCTACACGCCGCCTGGCGCTTCGCTGACGCGAAGCGCCGTTACTGCGTCACGACGTACTTCTTCGGTGGATGCCGCCTGAGGCCGGCCTCGTCGACCTCGACACCCCAGCCCGGGCCCTTGGGCAGGATGTAGTCGCCCTTGTCGATCATCGGCACTTCCTTGACGAACTCGTCGCGCCATGGCGCGCTGTCGATGTCGATCTCCATGATGCGGAAATTCGGCACGGCGGCGCAGAAATGCGCGCTGATCGCGCTGGCGAGATGGCCGTAGAAATTGTGCGGCGCCACGTTCACCTCGTAGACGTCGGCCATCGCCGCGATCTTCAGGGACTCGGCGAAGCCGTTCCAGATCACGTCGACGATCGCGGTATCGAAGGCGTACGCCTCGAGATAGGGCCGGAAATCGCGGCGCTCGAGCAGGGTCTCGCCCGAGGCGATCGGCACCGGCGAATCGCGCCGGATCAGCGCGATCGATTTCGGATCGTGCACGTCGAGCTCGAGCCAGGTGAGGTTGGTGGGTCCCACCGCCTCGGAAATGCGCTTGAAGCCCTCGGTGCGGAAATGGAAGTTGGTGTCGAGCATGATGCCGATATCGGGCCCGCAACCCTTGCGGAACGCCTCGACGGTCTTCGCCGCGCTGCGCGCGATGAAGGCGTCCCAGTTGCGCTCGGGGAAGCCCCTGCCGACCACGAAGCCCGGCCGATAGGCCATCAGCCTGCCCTCGACCTCGATCGCGATGTTGGTCTTCAGCGCATGGAAGCCCTTGGCGCGCACTTCCTCGCCGACCTTTGTCATGTCGTCGTAGGACCGCACCGCCGGCGCGCCGACGATGTCCGGATTGCGCATGCGATAGGAGCCGCAATGCGACCAGTAGACGGGGATGCGGTCGCGCAGCTTGCCGCCGAACAGCTGGTAGACCGGCACGCCCAGCGCCCGGCCCTTGATGTCGAGCAGCGCATTCTCGATCGCGCCGATCGCCTGGCGCACGATGCCGCCGCGCGACTGGGTCGACTTGGTGGCGAGCACGGCGTTGATCAGCTCGATGTCCATCGGATCGCGGCCGATCACGTTGGGCATCAACACCTCGATCGTGCCGGTGAGGCCCGGGCTGCCGAAGCTCTCGTTGTATTCCGACCAGCCGACCGGGCCATTGTCGGTCACGAGCTTGAGGAACGAGAACGTCCGCCAGCCGGCATCGCAGTGAAAGATTTCGTAGCTCGTGACTTTCATTGTCTGTTTCCTCCGCTCACGTCCTCATCCTGAGGAGCGCTCCGCAGGAGCGCGTC
>CAYZQZ010000400.1:2446-4127 GCA_964480235.1 uncultured Reyranella sp.
GTCTGTTTCCTCCGCTCACGTCCTCATCCTGAGGAGCGCTCCGCAGGAGCGCGTCCCGAAGGATGAGCCATCGCACTACGTTTGCAACTCATCCTTCGAGACGCCGCTTGGTTCACCTCAAAGAATTGAGGGGCGGCTCCTCAGGATGAGGAGATGTCCCGATAAGCCGCCAGGACGCAGTAGCCTTGACCTTCTCGATAGCGCTCACGCCGCCCGAGTCACGCGAGCGATCTCAGCCCCGCCCACGTCGCTTCGGCGCCGAAGGTGCGTACCCTCGCTCCCCGGCTCCCGAGCGCCAGAGCATAGCGCGCGGTGAGCGCCGACGAGCCGATCACGATGACTTCCCCGCCGGGTATCTCGTCCTCCGGCTGCAGCTTTTGCTGCGCGAGTTCCTCGCCAATCAGCAGGCCGGACAGGTAGCTCGCCGATTGCGCGGGCGACAGGCGATCGAACAGGCCGAGCGCGCGCACGCCGAAGGCGTGGTGCAGCAGTCCCCCGCCGGTGCCGGCCCGCGCCGCGCCTTGCAGGAAGGCCGCCTCGTCGAACGGCGCATTGCCGTCGAGGGTGCGCGCCAGGATGGAATGCTGGCTGAACAGGCCGAACGCCTCGCCGGTCATGAAGGTCCGGAAGCCCGTGACCTTGCCCTCGCGCACCGTCGCCCATTTGCTGTGGGTGCCGGGCAGCACGAACAGGCCGTCGGCGAGGCCGGCCAGGCGCATCGCGCCGAAGACCTGCACTTCCTCGCCGCGCATCACATCGGGGACGTCGCGCTGAGTGTCGCAGAGGCCGGGAACGAGGGCGATCCGGCCAGGTTCGATCCAATGCAGGTGCTGCGCCAGCTCTGCCGGGCCCGCGGGACAGGACGCATAGGGCGCCTCCGCCCAGCCCTGCCGGCTGCCGGCCATGCCGGATATCAGGCAGAGCGCGTTCGGCGGCTTCATCCAGTCGCCGAACTGCGCGGCAAAGGTGCCGGCAAAATCGCCGTTGAGCACGTTGAGGATGCCGAGCGCTGCACTCTTCTCCTCGAGCACGCGGCCGGCATCGTCGAGCCGCGCGCCCCGGAGAGCGCTCGTCCCCCAGTCGATCGCGACTAGCGGGCGCACCACTCCATCATGCGCTTCATGAAGCCCTCACAGGCGGTGATCTGCGAGGCGAGGATGAACTCGTTGGGCTGGTGGGCCTGGGCGATGTCGCCCGGGCCGCACACCACGGTCGGCACGCCGAGCGTCTTTTTGAAGATGCCCGCCTCGGTGCCGTAGACCACGCTGCCAACCGTGTTGGAGCCCGACCAGTTCGCAGCCAGCGCCTTGGCCTCCTCGTTGCCGTCGGGCGAGAAGCCGATCGTCGAGGAGCGCACCACCGTGTCGATCTGCGCCGACGGGTGCTTGGCCTTCATTTTGGGAAGCAACACGTCCTTAAGCCAGGTCTGGGCTCGCTCGCCCAGGGCGGTCAGCGGCCGGTCGGGGAGTTCGCGGTAACCCCACAGCACCTCGCACTCGCGCGCCAGGATGTTGCCTGCGGTGCCGCCCACGATGGTGCCGACATTGAAGGTCGGCGCCGGCGGGGTGAACTCGCTGGTCGGGGGGAACTGTGCATCGAGCTCATCCTGGAGCGTGTTGAGGTAGTGGACGAACTCGCCGGCAAAATGGATGGCACTGACACCGAGATGGGTCATCGAGGA
>CAYZQZ010000401.1:0-4122 GCA_964480235.1 uncultured Reyranella sp.
CTCCTCGTCGATGGCGAGGCGACCGGCGGTGTCGAGGATCAGCACGTCGAAGCCTTCGCGCCGCGCCGTCTCCATCGCCCGCCGGGTGATGGCGAGCGGCATCTCGAGCGGCACGATCGGCAGGGTCGGAACGCCGGTCTGCTCGCCCAGCACCTTGAGCTGCTGCTGCGCGGCGGGGCGGCGCGTGTCGAGCGAGGCCATCATGACCTTGCGCTTGACCGAGAAAGAGCCGCCGAACTCGGCGGCCATGGCCTGCGGACCCTGGTTCAGGCGATAGGCGATCTTGGCCGAACTGGTGGTCTTGCCCGAACCCTGCAGGCCGACCATCAGGATCACGACCGGCGGAATGGCGTTGAGATCGAGATCGGCGACGGTTCCGCCCAGCATCTCGACGAGGTGATCGTTGACGATCTTGACCACCATCTGGCCCGGCGTGACCGAGCGGATGACGTCGGCGCCGATCGCCTTGGGCCGGACATCTTCGATGAACTGGCGGACGACGGGCAGCGCCACGTCGGCTTCGAGCAGCGCCGTGCGCACCTCGCGCAGGGCGGCATCGACGTCGGCTTCGCTCAGCGCACCGCGCCCGCGCAGCCGGTCGAACACATCGCCCAGACGTTTGCTCAGACCTTCGAACATGCCGCGTCAAAAACTCCGTTCGCCCAAACGACAATCGCGCCGATGCGCGAACCTTCGCGGATCAGCGGAGCTCCCCCTCTCAGGCAACCAAGGCAGGGGAACATGGAAATCGGCACGACCGATTGAGCGGGCGGGGTATAAGGCCTGCCGCAGGAGGAGTCAAAAAGCCCGTGGCGGCAGACCATAACCCTTTGAACAGTCAGGGATTTAGGCCTATCCCGGGCTGGTCGATCCTGCTGTTTGCAGCCTTCGTGGTTCCGCTGGCAATGATCGGGGCGCGGCTGCTGCCCGCGCCGGACCTGCTGGCGATCCTGGCGACCTTCTTCGGTTCCGGCCTTATTGCCGTCGCGCTGGCGGTGTCGCCACTCGGGCGCGGGGCCTTGCCGGCATTGGGCCTCCGGCCGGCCCCCTGGCGGTACGCGGCCCTGGGTGCACTCGCCACCCTCGCGGTGTCCGTGGCGGTCAGCCAGTTCGGTATCGAACCCGATGGCGTGAAACAGGCGATGGAGATCGCCAGCGATCCCCGGCAGTTCCTGCTGAGCCTGGTTCTGCTGGCGGGGCTGGCGCCTTTGGTCGAGGAGCTGGTGTTTCGCGGCCTGCTCTATGGCTGGCTTGAGGGGCGCTGGGGGGCACGGGTCGCCTTCGTCGTGAGCTCGCTGGCCTTCGCCGCTGCCCATATCGAGTTGAAGCACGTCGTGCTCGTGCTGCCGCTCGGCTTCGTGTTCGGCTGGCTGCGCCAGCGCACCAACTCGCTGTTGCCGTCAATCGCCGCCCACATCGTGAACAACGGCTTCGCGCTGGCGGCCTCGGCCTGGCTCGGTCTTTAGCCCGCCAGCTTTCGGTCGACGAAGTCGAGCCGGTCCTGGCCCCAGAATCTCTCGCCGTCGATCACGAAGAAGGGCGCACCGAACACGCTCTGTTCGATTGCGTGCTTCGTGTAGGCCTCGCGCTTGGCAGCGATCTCCGGGGCCTGGCCGGCCTTGATCACCGCGTCGGCATCGAGGCCGCAGCCGGCCGCGATTTCCTTGAGCGTTGCCGGATCGCCGGTGTTCTTCTCCTCGGCCCACAGCGCCGCCAGAACGGCGTGCGCCAGCTTGATCGCATCGCCCATGCGCCCCTGCTCTCGCAGGGCGATGACGCAGTTGGCCGCGAGCGATTCGTTGGCCGGGAAGAACCTGGGCTCCAGGGTCAGCTTGATGCCGAGATGCTCGCGCCAGCGCTTCAACTCCATCATGCGATAGGCTTGGCGCTGCGGCGAACGCTTGGGCAGCGGCAAGCCTCCCGATACCGCGAACACCGAGCCGAAATCGACCGGCCAGATGGTGACGTCGGCGCCGTGCTTGCGGGCAATGGCTTCGAAGCGCTTGGACGCCAGATAGGCCCAGGGCGAATTGAGGGAAAGGTAGTAATCGACGTGCTTGGCCATGAGTCCTCCCGGGGCCGGGACTGTGGCATCTTTCGCCGGTGACGGAAAAGGCCATAGCGATCACCGGCGGCGACGCCGCCTATTTCGACCTGATGCGCGACTGCATCGGCTCGCTGCGCAGCGTGCCCGAGGGCCGCGCGCTGGCGCTCGGCGTGCTCGATTGCGGTTTGACCGCGGAACAGCAGGCCTGGTGCCGGGCGCAGGGCGCGACCCTGGTCGTGCCACAATGGGATTTCGATTTTCCCGGCCGCGAGAAACTGAAGGACGGCTACAAGGCGCTGACGGCGCGACCTTTCCTGCCGCGCTATTTTCCCGGCTACGACCTTTACCTCTGGATCGACGGCGACTGCTGGGTGCAGCGAGGCGATGCGATCGATCTGTTCCTGCGCGCGGCACGGACCGGCGCGCTGGCGGTGGCGCCGGAAATCCATCGCTCGATGCGCCATTACAAGCACGCCTGGGCCGAGTTCTCGTCGATCAATGGCGCAGCCTACGAGTCCTGCTTCGACAAGGCGACGGCCGAGCGGTTGATTCGCTACCCACTGATCAATGCCGGCGTGTTCGCGTTGACGGCCAACGCGCCGCACTGGCAGGGCTGGGGCGAGATCCTGAACGAGGCGCTGCAGCGCTCGGCCGACATGACCGACCAGATTGCGCTCAACGTCATGGTCTACGACCGCGGCTTCAGCCACGAGCCGCTGCCCAGCCGCTGCAACTGGCCGGTCCATCACGCGACGCCGGCCTGGGACGAGGACCGCAAGCTGTTCGTCGAGCCGGCGATGCCCTACGAGCCGCTCGGGATCCTGCACATGACGATCTACACCAAGCGGCTGAAGGCCCTCGACGTGCGTGAGATCAGCGGGCCCAATGCCGGCCGCGTGCGGATGCGCTCGTTGCGCTGGCCCGGGCGAACCGCCATATAGCGCGCAGCATGAGCGGCCCCCCTTTGCCACCAATCCCTTTTCTCAAGATGCACGGGCTGGGCAACGACTTCGTCATCCTTGACGATCGTGCCGGCAAGCTCGACCTGCCGGCCGAGCGGGTGCGCACCATCGCCCATCGCCAGCTGGGCGTCGGTTGCGACCAGTTGATCGTGTTGGAGAAGCCGAGCGAGCGCGAGGCCGACGTCTTCATGCGCATCTACAATCCCGACGGAAGCGAAGCCGGCGCCTGCGGCAACGCCACGCGCTGCGTGGCCTCGCTGGTGATGGACGAGCGCAAGGCAGACAACATCACCGTGCAGACGATTTCGGGCCTGCTCGAGTCGCAGAAAGTCGGGGTGGGCGGCAACGGCCTGCCGGTGATCGCCGTCGACATGGGACCGGCGCGGCTCGACTGGCGCGAAATACCCGTCGCCAAGGCCTGCGACACCAAACACATGCCGGTCGGGATCGGCGCGCTGCAGGATCCGGTCGGCACCAACATGGGCAATCCGCACGCGACTTTCTTCGTCGCCGATGCGCTCGATCCCGCACTCGATCCGCTGGCACGGGAAATGGAGCGCCATCCGTTCTTTCCCGAGCGGGTCAATGTCGGATTGGCGCAGCTGATCGGCGAGAACAAGCTTCGGCTGCGGGTCTACGAGCGCGGAACGGGCTTCACGCTGGCCTGCGGGTCGGGCGCTTGTGCCGCCGGTGTCGCGGCGTCGCGACGCGGACTGACCGGCCGCAAGGTCGACGTGGTGGTGCAGCACGGCACGCTCACCATCGAGTGGATGCCCGACGGTCACGTAACGATGACGGGCGGCGTGTCGCTCGCGTACCGGGGCGAGCTGTGAGCGACATCGCCGAGACCGAAAAGAAGGGCGGCTGGCTGTCGCGCCTGCGCGAGGGCCTGGCGAAGTCGACTAAGCGGGTCACCGAGAGCATTACCGGCCTCTTCACCAAGAAGAAGCTCGACCACGCGACGCTGAACGACCTCGAGGACGCACTGATCCAGGCCGATCTCGGCGTTGGCGTCGCGGCGCGACTGGTCGAGAAGCTCGGCAAGGAGCGCTTCGGCAAGGAAGTGACCGACGAAGAAGTGCGTGCGGCGTTCGCCGACGACATTGCCGAGAT
>CAYZQZ010000402.1:0-4099 GCA_964480235.1 uncultured Reyranella sp.
CGGCCATCGGCCCAGAGTATCAGGCTGGAGCGATCCTGACGTCACTGTTGCGTTCAGCCGGGGCGCTTGCCGTGGCCGTGGAGCTGGCGCTCGCTCCAATTCTTGAAGAAGGCCTGACGCTGCGCCGGGGTCAGCACGTCGCCTGCGTCCTGCATCGCCTTGGTGAAGCGCTTGGAGCTCTCGTCGGTCACCTTCATCTGCTCCTGGCGCAGGGCCTCGATCTTGAGGCGATCGATGGTCGGCGCCTGCATGGCGTCGGCCATTGCCTTGCGGTTCTCGATCCGCTTGTCGCGCAGCACCTTGGTGTCGTTGAAGGCCGACTGCAGGATGTCGGCGATCTTCTTCTTCTGTTCGGCCGTCGCGTCGGTGCCGGTCAGGGCGCGATCGACGCGCTTTTCGATGCGCTGGCCGGACTGGGCCGGGTCGAAGGTCTTGCCGTCGTTCTTGGCGTAAGCCAGGCCACCGGCGGTGAGGGCGACGCTGCCCGCGAGCAGGGCGGCGATCATCGTCTTCATGTCGAGAGTTGCCATTGTCGTCTCCATCGGTTCGGGTGGGGTAATCCCCGTGCCGACAGATATGGAGCAGAGCGGTTTCGCCTCCCTCTCTGCCATGTAAAGTTTTGTAAAGATGACCGCCCTTCGTACCGAACGCCTGGTGCTGCGCCCCCTCGAGCTTGCCGACGCCGAGGCCTATGCCGGGATGCGCTACCATCCCGAGGTCGCCAAATGGCTGCCCGTGGGAGATCCGGCACCGCTCGACGGTGCCCGCGCCACGATCGAGCGTTTTGCGCATTCATGGCGCGAGCGGCGCTATGCGCCATGGGGGATTTTCCGTGACGATCGTCTGATCGGCCATGGCGGGCTGAATTTCGTGCCCGAATTCGGCGAGACCGAGGTGCTGTGGGCGCTTCATCCCGATGCCTGGGGCCGGGGCTATGCGACCGAAGCCGCAAAGGCAGCGCTCGACTATGGATTCGGAGTGATCGGGCTGAACCTGATCTTCGCGATCGCCAAACCCGACAATCAGCCGTCGCAAGCGGTGATGAAGCGGCTCGGGCTCAAGTACACGAAGAACGTCGTCTACAAGGGCATCGACGCCGTCTGGTTCGAAACGGCCAGCCCGGTCGTTAGCCCGTCAGGATCTGCTTCGCGGCGCTGAGGATCGCGGCATCGCCGGCCGCGATCACCGAGCCGTCCGAGTGCATGTCGAGTTCCTTGCCGCGCCAATCGGTGATCAACCCGCCTGCGCCCTTGATCACCGGCACAAGGGCCGCGAAATCGTAGAGCTTCAACGAGTTTTCGACGACGAGGTCGACATGGCCGGCGGCCAGCAGGCCGTAGGCATAGCAATCGCCGCCCCAGCGGAAGAGCTTGGTCTTCTCGGCCAGCGCCTGGTGGCGCGCCGCCGTGGCGCCGCCGAACATCTGCGGCGCGGTCGAGTACATGTAGGCCTTGTCGAGGCTCGGGCAGGCGCGCACCCGAATCGGCGTGCCGTTCAGCGTGGAGCCCCGGCCGACGACGCCGACCCAGCGCTCCTTCGAGATCGGCTGGTCGATGATGCCCAGCACCGGCACGCCCCGATGCAGCAGCGCGATCAGGGTGCCGAAGATCGGCAGGCCGGTGATGAAGGCCTTGGTGCCGTCGATCGGATCGAGCACCCAGACATACTCGGCGTCGGTGCGGACCGCGCCGTGCTCCTCGCCGAATATGCCGTGCTGCGGCACGTGGCTGTCGAGCAGCACGCGCATCGCCGTTTCGGCCTCGCGGTCGGCGATGGTGACAGGGCTCTGATCGGCCTTGTCATCGACGGTGACGGGGGTGCGGAAGTAGCGCGTCGCGATCGGACGCGCGGCGTCGGCAAGTGAGTTGGCCAGAGCGACCAGCTCGGCGGATACCGATCCGGTCACGAGGCCACCGGCGGGCTTAGGGAAGCGGCGCGGGGTTGTCGCTCATCGTCCGCAGGTAGGCGATGACGTCGGCGCGATCCTGTTCCTTCACGAGCCCGGCGAACGCCATCTTGGTGCCGCGCACGAAACCCTGCGGCTTCACGATCATGTGGTTGATGTCTTCGTAGCTCCAGTCGCCACCCTTGCTTTGCAGCGCCGAGGAGTAGCTGAAGCCTTCGTGACTCGCCTTCTTGCGGCCAACCAGACCCCACAGGTTGGGACCGACCTTGTTGGCACCGCCCTTGTCGACCGTGTGGCAGGTGAAGCACTGCTGCTGGAACAGCGCCTTGCCCTTGTCGACGTTGGCATCCTTGAGCTTGGGACCGATCGGCGCCAGTTCGGCGGCCGGCGCGGCGGCGCTGGCTGCGGCCGGGGCTGCGTCGACCACCGCAATGTGCGGCTTCTCGGGCATGTGCGGGTGAACCACCGCATTGGAAACCTTGCCGACCACCATCGCGAAGAGGGCCGAGGCCAGAACGCAGCCGGCAACCGTGTTGAAATTGGCCATTAGAGTGAGATCCCGCAGCGGCAATATTTTCGGACGTTGCTGTAGCACGCCCTTGGCGCCCTCAGTAGTATCTGATCGGCGCTTGTCGCTCGCGCGGCGGAACGTCGCAAGTCCCGGATTTTGCGAGGTTTTTCGCCCCTTGCCCGGAAGGCCGAAGCGCATTGACGGCAGGTGATCCGGCGGGCGAAACAACCCGCCCACAGACGAGAGGGACCGGGGGAATGGCAAGGGCCAAGGCAAAGGGCAGGGCAGGCAACACCATCGCCTTCCAGGGCGAGGCGGGGGCGAACTCCGACATGGCCTGCCGGGCGGCATTTCCCTACATGACGACCCTGCCGTGTCCGACATTCGAGGCCGCGATGGGCGCCGTTCAGGCCGGCCGGGCGGAACTCGCCATGATTCCGGTCGAAAACTCGATCGCCGGCCGCGTCGCGGACCTGCACAGCCTGCTGCCGCATACCAGGCTCAAGATCGTCGCCGAGCACTTCCAGCGGGTCGAGCATTGTCTGGTCGCCCTGCCGGGCGTCACCCTGAAGGGCATCAAGACCGCCAAGAGCCACGTCCAGGCGCTGTCGCAGTGCCGCAACTTCCTGAGGAAGCATGGCATCGCGCCGCTGGTCCACGCCGACACCGCCGGCGCGGCCCGCGAGATCGCCGAGATCGGCGACAGACAGGTGGGCGCCATCGCCTCGTCGCTGGCGGCGCGCATCTACGGCCTGAAAGTGCTGGCCAAGAACATCGAGGACGCCGACCACAACACCACCCGCATGCTGGTGTTCTCGCGCGAGCCGGCAAATCCGGACTGGCGCACCGTGAAGTGCATGACGTCCTTCCTGTTCCGCGTGAAGAGCGTGCCGGCCGCGCTCTACAAGGCGCTGGGCGGCTTCGCCACCAACGGCGTGAACATCGTGAAGCTGGAAAGCTATCTCAGTGGCGCCCATTTCGAGCAGGCGCAGTTCTACGCCGAGGTCGAAGGTCATCCCGCCCAGCGCAGCGTGCAGCTCGCGCTGGAGGAACTGGAGTTCTTCTCCGAGAAGGGCGAGCTGAAGATGCTGGGCAGCTTCCCGGCCAATCCCTTCCGCAATCGGGGCTGGGAAGCCCCGACGCGTCCTGGCACCTGAGGCGAAGATGGCGCAGCAGCCCGTCCGAATCGCGCCCTCGATCCTGTCCGCGGATTTCGCCTCCCTCGGCCGCGAGATCGAGGCGGTGACTGCCGCCGGTGCCGACTGGATCCATGTCGACGTCATGGACAATCACTTCGTGCCCAACCTCACGATCGGGCCGATGGTGGTGAAGGCGCTGCGCAAGCACAGCAAGCAGCCCTTCGACGTGCATCTGATGGTGACGCCGGTCGACCCGCTGGTGCCGGCTTTCGTCGACGCAGGCGCCGACATCATCTCGTTCCATCCCGAGGCCGGTCCGCACGTCCATCGCACGATCCAGCTGATCAAGAGCCACGGCAAGCGCGCCGGCATCGTGCTCAATCCTGCGACGCCGCTTTCGGCCATCGAGAACGTGCTCGCCGACCTCGATCTGGTGCTGGTGATGAGCGTCAATCCGGGCTTCGGCGGCCAGGCCTTCATCGAGAGCCAGCTTGCCAAGATCGTTGCCCTGCGCCGGGCGATCGACGCCCTGGGCAAGAAGAT
>CAYZQZ010000403.1:0-4099 GCA_964480235.1 uncultured Reyranella sp.
GCCGCCGCCGCCGCCGCCACCGCCACCCCCGCCACCGCCACCGCCACCGCCACCGCCACCCCCACCGCCACCGCCCCCGCCACCGCCACCTCCGCCGTCGCCTTCCTGAGCCTTGGATTGTTGTGCGGACATTCTTTCGACCGACGATCGAACCATTGCCGGGATGGCCAGCAGCCCCCATGACAATCACTGCGAATCAATCGCAACTGATCTGGACGCCGCTCCTCGGCTGGGCGTTGCTGTCGCTGACGGCCGGCGGGGCATGGGCGCAGATCGTTCTCGACCCGACCAGCAGCCAGACGCCGGCTGACGTGACGGTCGTGCCGGGCGGCGCCGTGCCGCCGGCTGGACCGACTGGCCAGCTGCCGCCCTATACGATCCCGGGCGTCACCGGGCCGGCCACGATCGGCGGCACGACGCTCGGCAGTACGTCGACGACGCCCGCGCCCAAGACGCCGTCGCCGATCGCCCCGGACAACCCGCTGACTCCGGCGCCGTCCGTGTATTCAAGCACGGGCCAGATCCTGAACGGCGCGCCGCTCACCCTTCAGACATTTGCCGGGGGCGGCGATGGCGGAGAGGAACTCGGCGTCACCTACGGCGCCTTCACGCTCTACCCGAGCATCGACATCACCGTCGGTTACGACAACAACGTCTACGCGCAGAACGCCGCGACCGGCCCGGTCACCGGTGCGTTGCTGACGACTTTCGTGCCGCAGGTCGCGTTGCAGTCGAACTGGCTGCGCCACTCCATGCGCGGCATACTGGGCGGCGGCTTCGGCGTCTATGCCGGCAATTCCAACCAGAACTACCAGAATTACAACACGTCGCTCGACTTCACCTTCGACATCACCGACGACCTCCGGATCAGCCCGTCGATCGGCTTCCGGCGCGCCACCGAGGCGGTCGGCACGCCGAACACCGCGATCTCCACCGCGCCGACGGTCGACGACTCGGTGCCGCTCAAGCTTGGCATCTACCAGCGCTTCAACCGGTTCTATTACGACATCTCGGGCACCGCGACGCGTCACTGGTACCAGGACAACGGCGTCGTCGCGAGCACCAGCCTGCCGGCAGCCAGCCGAGACCGCTGGGAGTACACCGAGCAGCTGCGCTTCGGCTACGAGATTTCCGAAGACATTGCCCTCTACGTGGCGCCGACCTTCAGTCAGACGCGCTACATGCTGAAGAGCAATGTCGACGACCATGACCGCGATCAGAACCAGTCGGGCGTGGGGCTCGGCGCGACCTGGACGATAAGCCCCACCAGCTCGTTCGATGGCGGCCTCGGCTTCTCCGGCACCAGCGGAACCAGCACCTGGGTCGGCCGGTTTTCGGGCAGCTGGAACGGCTACGAGCCGCTCACCCTGAGACCGACCTTCAGCCGGTCGATCGATCAGTCGGCGCTCAGCCAGTACCAGAACGTCGTCACGACCGCGATCGGCGTGCCTTTTTCCTACGTGATCAACTCGGACTGGACGCTGAACGGCGGCCTCTCCTACACGACGGCACAGTACATTCCGATCCCGGGAACGACCTCGCCACCGCGTGTCGACACGATTTTCCGCGGCGGTCTCGGTCTGATGTACAATCTTCGCCCCCAGGTCTCAATTGGGCCCAATTGGGAGTACACGTCGGCATCGTCGACCGACCCGGTGAACGGGCCGTTCTACACCCGACAAATTTTTTCCGTGCGTTTGACGGCAAGACGGTGATCAGGTGCTGAGCAAGAAGACTCCCTTCAATCGCGCTACCGCCCGCCGCGGCTGGGCCATGGCCTCGATCGCGCTCGGCCTGTCGGTCGCGCTCGGCGTGGCGGCCTGCGGCCCTTCGACCACCACCGGCATCTACGCGCTTCCGGTCTCGCCGCAGACCTCGCCGAACGTCGGCCAGGGCCCGCAGACCGGTCCGACCAACGTGCCCGACCGCGAGTGCAAGGGCTCGACGGGCGACTACCGCCTGGGCGCAGGAGACCGGATCAGGGTCGTGGTGCTGTCCGACACCGAGTTCTCGGCCGACTACGAAGTCAATTCGAGCGGCTCGATCTCGGCGCGCATGCTGGGCTCGCTCGACGTCACCGGCAAGACCACCCAGGAACTCGAGCAGATCCTGCGCGACCGCTACAACAGCGCGGGCTACCTGCGCTCGCCGCGGCTCGGCGTCGAACTGATCTCGACCCGGCCGTTCTACGTGGTGGGCGAGATCGCCCGACCCGGAAACTTCCCGCACGTCGCCTGCCTGCGCGTGCTGCAGTCGATCGCGATCGCCGGCGGTTTCACGCGCCGCGCCTCGCGCGCCAAGATTACGATCCGGCGGTTCTTCTCGAACTTCGCCGAAGAGGAGTACGTCACCGAGGACACGCTGGTCGAACCCGGCGACGTCATTCGAGTGCAAGAACGATGGTTCTAGGAGTTCAGGTCGGGCGGCAGACAAGGCGGTGGGGACGCCGGGAGATGCCGTCGAGTTCGTATGCGTATGACAGAACACCGCCCCTTGGGCGGTTCCAGGATGGTGTGTGATGGGATCTCTTCCTAAAGTCGATCGCCTCGGCGAGGACGGTGAGCTCGCCCGGATCTCGGCCGCCGAAGGCGCTCCGGGCGGCAACCGTGCCCTCGACAATTCCCCCAACGAGCTCTGGGAGTGGCTGCGCCTCCTCAATCGGCGCAAGGCCCTGATTGTCGGCTCCGGCCTCGTCGCCGTGGCGCTGATGGCGCTGATCATCGCCCAGGCGACGCCGCTCTATAACGCCTCGGCGCGCATCATGCTGGACACGCGCACCTTCAAGGTGGTCAGCACCGAAGCCGCCCTGTCCGGCGTCGACACGCTGAATTTCGGCGCCATCCAGAGCGAACTGGAAGTGATCCAGTCGGAATTTCTGATCGGCCGCGTCGTCGACCGCCTCGGCCTCGCCTCGAACCCCGACTTCAACGGCACCCGGCCGCCGGGCTTCCTCGACGCCACTTTGGATCCGTTGCGCGAGATGTGGCACAACGGCATCGCCTCACTGCTGTCGTCGGCCCAGCCGCCGGCGCCTGAACCTGCTGCCAAGCCCGCGACGCCACAGCGCCAGGGCAAGGTCGAGGACAGCGATCCCGCCCGCCGCGCCGCGATCGGCGCCGTCGCCGGGCGCCTCAGCGTCACGCTGCTCGGCCGTACCTTCGTCATTATCGTCACGGTCCAGAGTCCGGACGGGACAATGTCGGCCCGCATCGCCAACGCGATCGCGGAGGTCTATCTGGCCGACCAGGTCGACAACAAGAACGAAGCCAACCGTCGCGCCACCGAGTGGCTGGAAGAGCGTCTCGCCGAACTGCGCCGCAACCTGCAGGTCGCCGAAGAGGCCGTCGCCACCTATCGCCGCGACAAGGGCCTGTCGGGCAGCCCCGAGGCCGCGGTCTCGCAGCAGACGCTGCAGGACCTCAACTCCAAGTACATCGCGGCCAAGACCAAGCGCATCGAGAAGGAAGGCCGCCTCGTCGCGCTGAGCAAGGCCAGCCTCAACCCGAACGAGCTGGCCAACATCTCCGAGGTCGCGACCAACTCGACGCTCAGCCTGCTGCGCACCCAGGAACTCGACCTCTCCAAGAAGGTCGCCGAGCTCTCCACGCAGTTCGGCCCCAACCATCCCAAGCTGCAGACCGCCCAGCGCGAGCTCGAGACCGTCAAGAGCCGCTTCGTGCAGCAGACCCAGAGCATCACGCTCGCGGTCCGCGCCGAACTCGACGCCGCGAAGTGGGAAGAAGAAGAACTGCGCACCCAGGTCGAGCGCGCGTCGGTGATGTCCGGCGCCACCAGCCAGTACGAAGCCGAGCTCAAGCAGCTCGAGCGCGAGGCGCAGTCCAACCGCGCCCTCTACGAGAGCTTCCTGAACCGCTTCAAGGAACTGCGTGAGCAGCAGGACATCCAGCGCGCCGACGCGCGCATCCTGGCTTATGCTTGGCCGTCGGGCGCGCCGTCGTCGCCCAACTACAAGACCGGCTTGTTCGGTGCCTTCATCGTCGGCTGCCTGCTCGGGATGGCCGGTGCGATCGCTGCCGAAAAACTGGACCGCGTGTTCCGCTCGGCCGCCCAGGTCGAGGAGGCGACCGGCATCGGCGTG
>CAYZQZ010000404.1:0-2616 GCA_964480235.1 uncultured Reyranella sp.
GCGACGGAGGGGTCAGCCTCTCCGGCGTGCATGCCCCCTCCGTCAGCGTAAGACGCTGACACCTCCCCATATGAATGGGGAGGAGCACGGAGTGGCGCGTTCCCGGCATGCTAGTCTCCTCCCTATGACCCGGCGGTTCTCCGTTCCGTTCGGCCTGACTCTCCTGGCGCTGCTCGGCCTGATCGTGGTGCCGCTCGCAGGGGCGTTGCTGTGGCTGGGTGCCGAGACCGCCGACACGCTGGAGCACCGCAACGTCCACCAGCGCATGACGGCGCTGAGCAGCGCGGTGGAGAATTTCCTGCGCAGCGGCATGCAGCAGATCGTGCTGATGGGCGCGACGCTCGCCGACACGCCGGGCTTCCGGCCGACGCCCGGCCTGAACGATGCCGAGGATCTGGCGCGGCTGACCCAGCTCGCCGGCATGCTGGGCCGCCATTCGCTGGTGGCGGCGGCATTCGTGGGCTACGCCGACGGCCACTTTCTCTATGCCGGGCGGGCGAACTCGCTGTCGGGCGAGCAGCGTGCCGCCTATGGCGCGGCCGACGACGCGATCATCCTGCGGCGGGTCGACGACGAAACGGCCGGGAGCGCGAGCGGCGCGACGAGGCGCGAGACCTGGTGGCTGCGCGCGCCGGACGGCAGGCTGGGGCCGCCGCGCAGCCGCCCGACCGATTACGATCCGCGGCGACGGCCGTGGTACGTCGAGGCGCAGACCGATCGCCGCGCCGCGCTGACCGAGCCCTACGTGTTCGCCGACGCCGACGTGGTCGGCATCTCGGCCGGCCTGCCGCTGCCCGACGGCGCCGGAGCATTCGGCTTCGACATCACGATCGAGCAGGTGTCGGCGCTGATCGCCAACTACAAGATCACGCGCAATTCGGTGATCATGGTCGGCAGCGTGCACGGCAACGTTTTTGCCCAGACGCGCGCCTGTTCGCCGGCAACCGAGCGGGACTGTCTGCCGGGCGGCGGCGCGGCGCGGCTGGCGCTCGGCAACCTGATGCGCGACTACCAGGGCAACCAGCGCCTGCAGGGCCGGATCGGCCAGGGCGATGGCGAATACGAGCTGTTCGTCGAGACCATGCCGGCCCTGCTGGGGCGCAGCTTCGTCGTGGCGGCGGCGGTGCCGGTGGTCGAACTGTCGGCGGACTCGCGGGCGCTGTTCGCGAAGTCGGCGTCGCGGTGCTGGCGGCGCTGGCCGGCTCGCTGCTGCTGTCGCGGCCGCTCACCCTGATCGCCGCCAAGACCGAGCGCATCCGGCATCTCGATTTCGGCGACCGGGCGCCGGTGCGGAGCCGTATCGCCGAGGTGGCGCGGCTGTCGGAGGCGGTCGAGCGCATGCGTGACGGGCTGGAGACGTTCGGCCATTACGTCTCACGCGGGCTGGTCGAGCAGATCATGCGCTCGCCCGAGCGCACAGGCCTGCGCGGCGCCCGGCGCGACGTGACGGTGATGTTCACCGATATCGAAGGCTTCTCGCGCATCGCCGAGCAACTGCGGCCGGAAGTGCTGACCAGGCGGCTGTCGCATTATTTCGAGACGCTGGCTCCGGCGATCGCCGACAATCGCGGCACGATCGACAAGTACATCGGCGACAGCATCATGGCCTACTGGAACGCGCCGGAGACCGACGCCGAGCACATCTTTCATGCCTGCCGCGCGGCGCTGCAGGCGGCGGCGGCGAGTCGCGCGCTGGAGGCGCGGTGGCAGAGCCGTGGCCGGCCGGTGTTCCGCACCCGCATCGGCCTGCACACCGGACCTGCGGTGGTCGGCAATGTCGGCACGCGCGAGCGCATCAACTACACGCTGGTCGGGCAGGTCGCGAACTAGGCGTCGCGGCTGGAGGGGCTGAACAAGGTCTACGGCACCGACGTACTGGCGAGCGGCGACGTGATGCGGGCCGTGGCCAATCGCTTCCTGTGGCGCGCCGTCGACCGGGTGGTGGGGGCGGGCACGACGGAGATTCCAGACCTGCACGAGCGGCAGGCGGCCGCCTGCGGCCCGGCCGCGGCGGCCGACTTAGCGGGATTTCTGGCGCGCTGGAATGCCGCCCGCACCGACTACACGGCCGGCCGCTTCGACGAGGCCCTGGCCGGCTTCGAAGCGGCGTCGGCACTGCGGCCGGACGACCGGCCATGCCTTGTGTTCATCGCCCGCTGCAAGGACTTGCAACGCGCCGGGGCGCCGGCCGTCTGGGACGGGATCTGGCGCCACGAGCAGAAGTAGCCCGATCTGGATGTCTGCCAGAGGGTAAATCGCAGCCGGGCTGAATCTCATTCACCAACAACGAAAGCATTGGCGCGGGTCGCGCGGGGAATGTATAAGTTTGAGTGCAAATAGTTGGGGTGCTGCCGGAGGTGTCAAACCGGGAGCGGTCGACCTGTCGAGGCCTTGGGAATGCGTCACATCATTGCCGGAGCGATTCTGATAGCTGTCGCTCTTGCCGTGACGATGGGAGTGGCCACTGTTCTTCAGGACATGGCCGCCGCGCGCAACCCGTCGCCTGAGCAGGAGTACGTGCCGCCACCGTTGAAGGTGCCAACGGCGAAACCCAAGCCGGGAGAGCCGGGCCGCAGCGTCTTCATGATGTCGCGCCGGATGAACGACAACGACTGA
>CAYZQZ010000404.1:2716-4090 GCA_964480235.1 uncultured Reyranella sp.
CGATAAAATGCGTCACGTGACCTGGGCAGCAGCATGGTTCCTGGTCGGCCTCGCCGTGGTGCTGGGCACCGCGAGCGTGCTCGAGCACCGCGCCGTCGTCGCCGAGCGCGCCATCCAGCCCGCGCCGCAGGCTCCCGCGATCGATCCCGCGCCGAAGAGCAAGCCGGCGGAAGGCCGTCAGCTCGTGGCCTATCGCAGGTCGGCGTACTCGACTCAGCACGATTAGGGGCTGCACGACCAGGACGCCCACGTCCTACCGGAATCGAAAAGGCCTCGGGTGATCCCCGAGGCCTTTTTCTTTTCCGGTCGGCGGAGGCCGACGATCAGTGCCTGTCGGCGGCGCCGACGATCAGTGCTTGTCGGCCCAGACCTGGCGCTTGACGGCATACATGAAGCCCGCAAGCACCAGCAGGAACAGGATCACCCGCACGCCGGTCTTCTTGCGGCTTTCCATGTGCGGCTCCGACGCCCAGGCGAGGAACTCGACGACGTCCGAGGCTTCCTGGTCGAGGGTGGCCTTGGTGCCATCGGCGTACTGCACCTTGTCGTCGGCGAGCGGCGGCGCCATCGCGATGCGGTGGCCGGGGAAGTAGAGATTGTAGTTGTCGTCCTTGGAGACACCCGATTCCTTCTTCTGCTCGGGCGTCAGCTTGTCGAACGGCACGTAGCCGGTCAGCAGGGCATGGACGTAGTTCGCGCCGTCGGCCCGCGCCTTGATCATGACGCTGAGGTCGGGCGGCGCCTTGCCGCCGTTGGCGGCCGCGGCGGCGAGCTCGTTCGGGAACGGCTTCTTGAAGCGATCCGACAGGCGCGCCGGACGCTCGATCGGCTGGCCGTCGTCGTTGAGGTCGGGGACCTGGATCTCCGAGGCGATGCCCTTCACCTGCGCCTCGGTCAGGCCGAGCTCCATCAGGTTGCGGTAGGACATCAGGTTCATCGAGTGACAGGCCGAGCAGACGTCCTTGTAGACCTGCCAGCCGCGCTGGGCGGCGGCGCGGTCGTAGGTGCCGAACGGACCCTCGAAGTGCCAGTGCTTCTTCGGCAGCTTGGGACCGGAGCCCTCCGCCAGGGCCGTATCGACGCCGGCGCCGAAGCCGAGCAGGGCGGCGGCGACGGCCGCCCCGGTGATCAGGAACTTGCGCATGGGCCTTACCCCGCCTTCTTCTTGAGCACCGCGTCGGCGATGCTGGGTGGCAATGGCAACGGCCGTTCGATCTTGCCGAGGATCGGCAGCAGCACGATGAAGTGGAAGAAGTAGTAGAGAGTCGCGATGCGGGCGAGCGGCACCCAGAAGCCTTCCGGCGGGTTGGCGCCGCAGAAGCCGAGCACGATCACGTCCACGTCCGCATCGGCGAGTTTGCGGCTTTCAAATTC
>CAYZQZ010000405.1:0-4080 GCA_964480235.1 uncultured Reyranella sp.
GGGCCATGCGCTGGTCGCCCTGCATGTGCCGAAGACTGATCCGCTGCACAAGGTCACGATCATTCCGCGCGGCCGGGCTCTCGGCGTCACGATGCAGTTGCCGGAGCGCGACCATCTCAGCCACACCAAGCTGTTCCTCGAATCGCGCTTGGCCATTCTGTTCGGCGGCCGCATTGCCGAGGAACTGATCTTCGGACCGGAGAACGTGACCACGGGCGCCGCGAGCGACATCCAGGTCGCCACGCAGATGGCGCGCGGCATGATCACGGTCTACGGCATGTCCGACAAACTGGGCCGTGTGCGCTACCAGGCCAACGAGCAGGAAGTATTCCTCGGTCACGCCGTGACGCAGACCCAGAACGTCTCCGAGGCGACGGCCCAGATCATCGACCAGGAAGTTCGCCGCCTGATCGAGGAGGGCGAAGGCCAGGCCAAGCGGATCCTGACCGAGCATCTCGACGACCTGCACATGATCGCCAAGGCGCTACTCGAGTACGAGACGCTGAGCAATGACGAGATCAGCACCATCCTGCGCGGCGAGCCGGTGGTGCGCGACGAGACCGGCGGTGCGGGCCCTGGCCAGGACCGTCGCCGGCGCGCCTCGGTGCCGACCAGCAGCGGGCCGGCCACGGGCACGCCGCCGGGCGCCAACCCCGAGCCGCAACCCGGCGTCTAGCAGGCCCGATTGATCGCCAGTTTCGGCGGCGTCGCGCTCGATCGCCCGAGAGTGATGGCGATCGTCAATGTGACGCCTGATTCCTTCTCTGACGGCGGCGAGCGTCTCGATCCGGCGCGCGCCATCGTCGATGGCCTGCAATTCATCTCCGAGGGCGCCGACTTCATCGACATTGGTGGCGAATCGACCCGGCCCGGCTCGCGCGCGGTATCCGAGGAGGAAGAACTGCGCCGGGTCCTGCCGGTGGTCGAAGGCTTGGCCCGCCGAGGCGCGCTGATTTCGATCGACACCCGCCGCGCCTCGGTGGCGCGCGCCTGCCTCGATGCCGGCGCGCGCATCGTCAACGACGTATCGGCTCTGCGCGACGATCCCGACATGATGCCGCTGATCGCCGAGCGTCAGGTCCCTGTCGTGCTGATGCACCGGCGCGGCCGACCGGAGACTTCCTATGCCGGACCGGCCTATCGGGACGTTGTCGAGGACGTGAGACAATTTCTGATCGAGCGGTCGCTGGAGTGCGAACAGGCAGGCATTGCCCGGCAGAACATCGCGATCGATCCGGGAATCGGCTTCGGCAAGCTACCGGAGGAAGATCTGGCGCTTATTGCCGACACGGGGCGTCTCGCCGCGGCCGGGCACCCGGTGCTGATTGGTGCCTCGCGCAAGAGCTTCATCGGCAAGCTGACCGGCGTGAAAGATGCCCGCCAGCGCGCGCCGGCGTCGATCTGGCTGGCCGTCGAGGCAGCACGCCGCGGTGCCGCGATCCTGCGCGTCCACGATGTTGCCGCTACCTGCCAGGCGCTCGCGATCTCGGCGGCGATGCGATAGACTTGCCAATCATGTCGCGATCTCTTTTCGGTACCGACGGCGTTCGCGGGCGCGCCAATTCCGAGCCCATGACCGCCGAAATCGCCATGCGAATTGGCATGGCCGCGGGGCAGGTCTTCAATCGCGGCGGCCACCGCCACCGCGCCGTGATCGGCAAGGACACGCGGCTGTCCGGTTACATGATCGAACAGGCGCTGACAGCCGGGTTTCTGTCCGTTGGTATCGACGTGTTGCTGCTTGGCCCGGTGCCGACGCCCGCAGTCGGCTTCCTGACGCGCTCGATGCGCGCGGATGTAGGGGTCATGGTTTCGGCTTCGCACAATCCGTACGAGGACAACGGCATCAAGCTGTTCGGGCCGGACGGGTTCAAGCTCTCCGATGCCGTCGAAACCGAGATCCAGGCGCTCGTCGCAGCGCCAAGCACGATCAAGCTCGCCGGCTCTCGCGACATCGGCCGCGCCAAGCGACTGGAAGACGCCGATGGCCGGTATATCGAGGCCGTGAAGGCTTCCGCCGCACGGGGCCTGGACCTCAGCTCGCTCAAGATCGTCGTCGATTGCGCCAATGGCGCCGCCTACAAGGTGGCGCCGACGGTGCTTTGGGAACTGGGTGCCGAAGTGATTTCGATCGGGGTGTCGCCCGACGGATTCAACATCAACGGCAAGTGTGGCTCGACCCATCCGGCGCTGCTGCAGGAGAACGTCGTGATGCACGGTGCCGACCTCGGCATTGCGCTCGACGGCGATGCCGATCGCGTTGTGTTGGTGAGCGAAAAGGGACAGGTGATCGACGGCGACCAGCTGATGGCCACCATTGCCGATCTCTGGAAGAGGGACGGACGCCTCGTCGGAAACGGCGTCGTGGCAACCGTAATGTCAAATCTCGGCCTGGAGCGCTTCATCGGGACGCGAGGCCTGTCCTTGATCCGCACCCAGGTCGGCGACCGTTATGTGCTGGAGCGGATGCGTGTCGACGGGTTCAATCTGGGCGGCGAGCAGTCCGGGCACATCATCATGACCGACCATGCCACGACCGGGGACGGCCTGATGGCGGCCCTGCAAGCACTCGCATCGCTGATCCGCAGCGGCAAGCCTGCCAGCGAGACCTTTCATGCGTTCGATCCCGTGCCGCAACTGCTCAAGAATGTGAGAGTGGCCGACGCCAACGCTGCCATGGCTGCGGCCGCGGTGACCTCGGCAATTGCAGCCGCTGAAAAGACCCTGGGCAAGACCGGCAGGGTGCTGGTACGCAAGTCGGGGACCGAGCCGCTGATCCGCGTGATGGCCGAGGGCGACGATTCGCAACTCGTCGCCAAGGTGGTCGATCAGATCGTCGAGGCGATCCCGCCGGCTGCTGCCTGATATGGCGGCGTGACATGAAGGGGCGCGTCCTCATCGTGGCCGGCTCGGACTCGGGCGGCGGCGCCGGCATTCAGGCCGATATCAAGGCTGTGACCGCCATGGACGGGTTCGCCGCCACTGCCATCACCGCGCTGACTGCGCAGAATACTCAGGGAGTGCAAGGCGTCGTGCCGATCGACCCTGCGTTCATCGCCCAGCAGATGGAAGTCGTCCTCGCCGACATCGGTGCCGATGCGGTGAAGACGGGCATGCTGCACAGCGCCGACGTGATCGACACCGTCGTGGCGTCGTTGCGCCGCCACGCACCTGGGGTCCCGCTGGTGGTCGATCCGGTGATGGTCGCGAAAGGCGGGCATCGGCTGCTGCTGAACGAGGCAGAGACGGCGCTGCGCGACCGGTTGCTGCCGATGGCGGCGCTCCTCACCCCCAACCTGCCCGAAGCCGAAGTGCTGGTGGGTTTTCCGGTACGGGTCGAGGCCGACATGAAGCCTGCCGGCGAACGGTTGATGGCGCTGGGCGCCAGGGCCGTGCTGATGAAGGGGGGGCACCTCGAAGGCGATCGCATGGTCGATCTGTTGTTCCATGACGGCAGGGTCGACCGCTTCGAGGACGCGCGTATCGTGAGCCGCAACACGCATGGTACCGGCTGTACACTGGCTTCGGCGACCGCGGCGGGCCTAGCCCAGAAGATGAGCTTGCACGATGCCGTCGCCCGCGCCCGCGCCTATGTCCGCGACGCCATTGCAACCGCGCCCGGCTACGGCCGGGGCCACGGGCCGCTCAATCACGCGGTGACAGTGAAGGCCTAGATCAGGCCCCGAAGCGCTCGAGGCGCTCGAGCACGGCTGGAATCTTGTCGTCGCTGACGTTGGCGAAGGCGAGCCGGATGAACTTCTCCTGACCGGCGCCAAACATTTCGCCGGGAATCGTGAGCAGATTCTCCTCGTCGGCCAGGCGTTTGGACACACTGGTCGACCGTTCCCGCCCGAACGGATGTTCGACGTAGGCGAAGTATGCGCCGATGCTGATGAGGCGCCAGCGGTTCGAGCGATTGAGACCGTTGCCCAGCAGATCGGCGCGAGCCTTCAGGCCTTTCGTGTTTTCGCGGGCCCAAGGCAGCAGGTTGCGCAGACCGTAAAGGGCCGCTTCCTGCCCGAGCCGCGGCGGGCAGATCGACACGCAGTCCATCGCCTTTTCGATCTCGGCCATCAGCCT
>CAYZQZ010000406.1:0-4073 GCA_964480235.1 uncultured Reyranella sp.
GAGCTGACCTGGCCCGACTGGCCGCTCAAGATGCGCACCTCGTCCAGCCACGAGGAGGGCGCGGAGCGAGACTTTGCCGTGCTGACCAAGAAGGCGGTCGGCACGGACGGCAAGGTGACAGGCCTGGAGTGCGTGCGTGTCGTGTTCGACAAGGGCGCCATGAAGGAGGTCGAGGGCAGCAGGTTCGAGCTCAAGGCCGACCTTGTGCTTCTGGCGATGGGCTTCCTGGGGCCGCGCAAGCCCGGCATGGTCGAGCAGTCGGGCGTGACGCTCGATCCGCGCGGCAACGTGCTGGCCAATACCGCCGACTACAGGACTTCGGTGCCCAAACTCTTCGCCGCGGGCGACATGCGGCGCGGTCAGTCGCTGGTCGTGTGGGCGATCCGAGAGGGCCGCCAGTGCGCCCGTGCCATCGACGAAAGCCTGATGGGCAGCACGACCCTGCCGCGCTAACGGGGAAACATTTCCAGCAGGGCGAGATAGAGCGCGAACAGGAAGCCGCCGACGGCAGGGAGCACGATGCCTGAGCCACCCTTGTGGATCGCCTCGGGGATCATGGCGTGCGTGACCAGGGCCAGGATGGCGCCGCCCGCAACGGCCTGCGCCAGGACTGCCGCCGTCGCTTCCGAGCCACCGATCAGGAGCTTGCCCGCGACCGCGGCGACGATGCCGGCGGCCAGCACCGACGACCAGAGCAGGAAGATCGTGCGGTTGGCGTAGCCCGCCTTGCGCAGCATCGCAGCACTCGCCGCGGCCTCGGGGATGCCGCCCAGGAACATGCCGAGGATCAGGGTTACCGAGAGGCTCTCGAAGCCCGCAAACTTGGCGCCGATCACGAGGCAGCCGGGAATCGTGTCGAGGATGTTGCCGAACACGATGGCGAGGCCCGCGCCCGTGCCCTTCTTGGCCTCCTGCAGGAGCTGATGCTCCTCGCTGCGGCTGAGATGCTCCATGCTCTCGCGCGCCATTTGCGCCCACAAGGCCGGGTTCACATCACCCGCGCCCAAATTGGAAATCGCACGCGCGTGGCTGAGTTTGCCGACCTGCTCCTCGAGGAAGGGATCTTCGCGCAGCAACTTGTCGAAATCGTCCTTCAATATGAGCAGTAAACTGCCGTCGGACGTGGCGCGTAGCGTCGCCGTGCGCGTGCCGCCGCTCAGCAACGCCATCTCGCCGAAGGGTTGGCCCTTGCCGAGCTCGGCCAGGGTGCTGCCGTCGTCCTTCAACACCGCCACGGCACCGTCGGCGACGATATAGAGCGCGTCGCCCGGGTCGCCGGCACGGAAGATGACTTCGCCCGCCCGCATCTGGCGCTGCTGCACGCGGTCGACCAGCGGCTCGATATCCTCGGCGGCGAGGTGACGCAGCAGGCTGCATTGCGACAGTAGGGTCAGTTTCTCGTCAGCGTCCCGCCGCTTGCGGTTAAGCGCGTACTCCAGGAAACGCGACGGGTAGCGCAACGCGGCACCCTTCTGCTCGAGGAACAGCGAGGCGACGTAGTAGGCGACGGCGCCGACCGCAAAGCCGCCGGCAATGGAGAACCAGGCGACGTGGACGGAGGTTCCGCGCCGCACGAGGTCGCTGGCGCCCTCAAAGCCGAGTTCGATGGCGAGGGCGGCGATCAGCGAGCCCGAGGCAAAGGCCAGGATGCTGGCGAGAACCTTTTTCGAGATCGGCAGGTAGAGACCGACCGCAGTACCCAGCATCACTGAACTGGTCGTTAGCAGACCAAGTGCAGCCACTTTCAGCAGTTCATGCGCGCTCGCCCCCACACCGACACTCCCCTCGTGTTCGCGTCCATGTCCGTTACGTTATTTGCACGACATTGTGAATGGTTCAAATCCGAGAAGACTTGCTCTATTACTCAACCGACGGACGGGTGGGTTCCCGCTCCAGGGTGTGGATAGACGATGAAGCTGCTGCTCATTCAGGGCGCCAACATGGAGCATCTGGGCCACCGTCAGCCGGAGCTGTACGGGACAATGACGGCCAAGGAGCTGGACGCGATCTTGCGCAAGCGGGCACGTTCGCTCGGCGTGACGCTCGATATCCTCTACACAAATACCGAAGGCGAGGCGGTGACCGCGATCTACAAGGCTGAGCGCGCCGGGCTCGACGGCCTGCTGTTCAACCCGGCGGGCTTCCTTCATGCCGGGCATGCCCTGAACGACTGCCTGAAATCCATCAAGGCGCCGGCCATCGAGATCCATATGACCAATATCGAGCGGCGTGGCCGCCGCTCGGTCACGGCCCAGTCGGCGGTGGGCGTGATCGCCGGGTTCGGCGTGGACTCCTACATTCTCGCGCTCGAGGCGATGGTGGCGCGCCTCGCCAAGTAGAGCGATTCCGTTAGGGACGGCGCCGAGAATTTCTCATCATCGCGCGCCAGTGGTGGCGCGGTACAAGCGGTCATGATCGAAATCGGACCGCTGCGCGAGCAGGATCGCGCCATCTGGCGCCGGCTGGCGCAAGGCTACAACGACTTCTACCGCACGGAGTGGCCGGAAGAAGTCTACGAACGTACGTGGCGCCGCCTGCTGGCCGACACGGAAGTTCATGGTCTCGGCGCCCGTCTTGACGGCCGATTGGTGGGGATCGCCCACTACCTGTTCCACCTCAATGTGTGGCGCGCCGATGTCTGCTATTTGCAGGATCTCTTTGTTGACGAGACGGTGCGCGGCCAGGGTGCTGCCCGAGCGCTGATCGACGCGGTGGCCGACATCGCCCGCAAGCACGGCGCCTCGCGCTTCTACTGGCAGACGATGCACGACAACGCCCGGGCGCGTGCGCTCTACGACAAGGTGGCCCAGTTTCGCGGCTTCATCCGGTATGACTACACACTCTGACGCCTGAGGCGCTGGCATCTCCCTCGGATGCCAGCCGCCTGGAGCGGCGCACGGCAGACGGCTTAGTGCTTGCCGTGATGCTCGGCGTGGTGCTTGCTCGCTTCGCTGGCGTGATGGGCGGCGTGGGACGAGTGGCCGTGCGCTGAGTGAGCGTGATGGCCGGCCTTCTCATGGTGGTCGCTCTCGTGGTGCTTGGCGGCTTCACGATGATGCCGGGCGGCGTGTTCGTGATGCTCGGCGGCGGCGTTGTGGTGCTCGACGATTTTGTCCTTCATGGCGTTCTCCTTGGATGCGGGAGCGGTAGGCCGATGCCTTGCCGTCAAGCGAGCCTAGGAACGCGAGGTGTCAGGCTGATGACCGACGCCTTTCAGGTTGGCGTCTATCCCATGTCGTACGATCAGTCCGGCCCAAACTAGTCCGGCGATGTGCCGAACCGGCGCTGCCAGAACTCGCGGCTGCGCCGTTCGCCGATATCGCAGCCCAGCTCGTATTCCGGTCGCACGAACTTGGTGTAATCCTCGTCGTGCTGGCGGCGTGGTCTGCCGGCCTGTGCGAGCTGCGTATCGCCGCGCCGTCGATCCGCGGCCCCGACATCGAAGTCCGAGCGTGGCCCCGTGTCGGCGACTTCCTGCAGGAGCTTCTTGCGCACCGCGCGAGGGAAATCCTCGAAGTTGCGCGCCACCTCGACGAACGAGCGCGGCCCGCCGGTGACGCAGTGCAGGTAGTACTTGTCGAGATCAGTCTCGTTGGGGAAGCCGAAAGGGTTGGGTCGGTCGTTCATGATCGGCAAGCCGTTGATGACGATGCGCTCCTTCAGTGCCTCGTGGCGCATGTCTGTAACCAGCATGCCGTCGTTGTTGGAGCCGTCGCCCGAGATGTCGAGCACCTTGCGCTCGGTGGAATAGGGTGCGCGTGCAAACAACGGAATTGCGTAGCGCATGGCACCGCTGATCGAGGTCCGACGGGCGATCGAGATCGGTGCGTCGTTGAGACGGGTCGCGAAGGCATCGATCGCGGCTTCGCTGTCGAGCAGAGTCCAGTCGACCAGCAGTTTCTGCATCCACGAGTCGGACCATTCGAAATATGCGACGGCGATGCGGCCGTTGGCGCCAGCCAGGATGGCCTTGACGATCTCGCGGTCGCGGAACGCCTGGACGTAGCCCTGACGCTGCAGGCGCGCCTCCTCGGGATCGATGCTGCCCGAAATGTCGATCGCCAGTGCCAGCA
>CAYZQZ010000407.1:0-4062 GCA_964480235.1 uncultured Reyranella sp.
GCCGCTCTCACCGACGAGCCCGAGCGTGCATCCCTTGGAAATCGCGAAGCTCACGCCGTCGACGGCCCGTACGCTGCCCACCTGCCGGCGCAAGAGCCCCTTCCGCACCGGGAAGTGCGTCTCGAGCCCCGCCACGTCGACGAGCGGTCGCGCGCTCATGCGGCATCTCCGGCGGTGGCCCGGGGTTGACCGAGGTCTTCAGCGAACGGGCAGCGGACGCAGTGGCCGGGGGAGAGCTCCTCGAGCGTGGGCGGGGCTGCGGCGCACTCCGGCAGTCGCGCAAACGCACAGCGCGGGTGAAACCGGCAGCCCGTGGGAAAATCCTGCGGCGCGGGCACCATCCCGGGGATCGTCTTCAAGGGCCCGGCATGCCGGCCGCCGGGCCGGGCGGAGAGGAGGCCGATCGTGTAGGGATGCCGCGGATGCGCGAAGAGTTCCGCGGCCGGGGCCTGTTCGACGATTTTTCCCGCGTACATCACAGCCACGTCGTCGCAGGTCTCCGCCACCACGCCGAGGTCGTGCGTGATCAGGAGGATGGCGGTGCCGAGCCGCGTGCGCAGGTCGGCGAGCAATTCGAGGATCTGGGCCTGGATCGTGACGTCGAGCGCCGTGGTCGGCTCGTCGGCGATCAGCAGCTTGGGCTCGCAGGAAAGCGCGATGGCGATGGCGACGCGCTGGCGCATACCGCCTGAAAGCTGGTGCGGATACTGCCGAAGGCGCTGCTCGGGTGCCGGAATGCCGACCTCGGCAAGCAGTTCGACGCTGCGCCTTGTCGCCGCCGCGTTGTCCATGCCGAGATGGACCTGCAGGGTCTCGATCAATTGCGTGCCGATGGTCAGCACGGGATTGAGCGAGGTCATCGGATCCTGGAACACCACCGCCAGTTCGGGGCCGCGCAAGCGGCGCAGATCCTCGGGCTTCAGGCTTGCGAGATCGCGGCCACCGAACATGACCCGGCCCTTGAGCACGGCGCGCTTGGGCAGCAATTGCAGGATGGCGCGCGACAGCATGGTCTTGCCGCAGCCCGATTCGCCCACCACGCCCAGGGTGCGACCGGCCGCGAGTTGCAGGTCGACATGATCGACCGCACGCAAAAGACCGCGCGGCGTCGGCAGGGTGACGGACACGCCTTCGATCGAGAGCAACGGCTCACTCATGGCAGGCCGCTCACAGCGCACCAGGCCTTGGGTCGGTCAGGGCACGCAAGGTGTCGCCCACGATGTTGAAGGCCAGCACCGTGAGGAACATCACGATCGCCGGCAGGAAGGCCAGACGCGGCGCGATGTCGAGGCTCTCGCGGCCCTCGCCGATCATGCTGCCCCACGACGGCGCCGGCGGCGGCACGCCGAGCCCGAGGAACGACAGCGCGCCCTCGACCACGATGGTGACGGCGACACCGAGCAGGAAGAAGGCGGCGAGCGGCAGCGCCACGTTGGGCAGCAGTTCGCGCAGCAGGATGCGGCTGTTGGTGGCGCCGAGCGCGCGCGCTGCCGTGACGAACTCGCGCTCCGACAGCGACAGCGTCACGGCGCGGGCGACACGGGTGAAGGCCGGGATTCCCAGGATGCCGATCACCAGGGTGATGTTGAGCGCCGACTGACCGAGATAGGTGGTGACCGCGATAGCGAACACCAGCGGCGGAAAGGCGAGCAGCACGTCCATGCCGCCGACCACGAAAGTCTCCAGGCGGCCGCGGTAATAGCCGGCCAGCATGCCGAGCGCGCCGCCGATGATGACGCTCATGGTAGGCGCCAGCAGGCCGACCGTCAGCGATATGCGGCCGCCATAAATCAGACGCGAGAACACATCGCGGCCGAGTTGGTCGTTGCCCAGCCAGTGCTCCGCGCTGGGCGGTGCACGCTTGCCGAGGAAGTCGATGTCGGTCGGGCTGGGGATCGGCAGTACGCTCGCGAAGATCGCGCCGAGCGCGACCAGCGCGATCCAGAAGATCGCGGCGAAGAACAGCGCCCCGATTCGCCGCTGGCGGCGCACCGGCGATACCGAAGCGGTGTCGACGTCGGCGTCAAGCGCGGCCATGACGGATCCTGGGGTCGAGCACGGCGTAGAGCATGTCGACGGCGAAATTCACGATCACGAAGCCCACGGCCACGAACAGCACCACGCCCTGGAGGATGATGAAGTCGCGGGCATAGATCGCGCCGACCAGCAGGCGGCCGATGCCGGGCAAGGCGAAGATCGTCTCGATGATGAGAGTGCCGCCGATCAACCGGCCGATATTGATGCCGGTCACCGTGACCAGCGTGAGCGACGAGGGCTTGAGCGCATGCACCAGCAGAATGCGCCACGGCCTCAGCCCCTTGGCCTTGGCCATGGCGATGTAGTCTTCCTGCAAGGTCGCGATCATGTCCGACCGCAATACGCGCATGAGCACCGGCCACTCGGCGATTGCCAGGGTCAATGCCGGCAGCACGAAACTTCGCAGATTGGCCGCCGGATCTTCGGCGAACGGCGCCCAGCCTGTCGCCGGCAGCCAGTTCAGCTCCACCGCGAACAGGTAGATCAGCAGGATCGCGACCATGAAGGGCGGCAACGACAGCTTGCCGAAGGCAATTCCGGTGACCGTCCGATCGAGCGTGCTGCCGCTTTTCACCGCACAAATGATGGCAAGGGGAATAGCGATGACCAACCCCAGCACCTCGGCCATGACCATCAACTCGAGCGACACCGGCAGGCGCTCGATCACCGCCGTGATCACGGTCTCGCCGGTGCGAAAGGAGCGGCCGAGGTCGCCATGCATCGCGCCCCACAGCCAATGCAGGTAGCGTTCCCAGATCGGCAGATCGAGGCCCATCTGCTTGCGCAGAGCTTCAACCTTTTCCGGCGTCGCCTGATCACCGAGAATCGTCAGAGCGAGATCGCCCGGCAGCAGCGAGGCGAACAGGAAGGTCAACAGAGTAACGGCGAACAGGACCGGCAGCAGATAGAGCAGCCGCCGGCCGACAAACCTGGCCATTTACCAACGCTCGATGGCTAAGGTGACTGATCGAGGCGTGGCTAGTCGAGCCACGCCGTCGAGACGTCGATCACGCCGCCGTACAGCTTTGGCATGCCTTTCACCTTGGCCTTGGCCACCGCGTAGTAGGTGTTCTGGAAGGTCCAGAACCAGGTGGCATTCTGGTTGATGAGGCGGCTCACGGCGCAATAGTCCTCGACCCGCTTGGCCTCCTCCGGCGTCACACGCGCGCGCTCAAGCGCGGCATCGAGGTCGGCATTGGTGTAGTTCGCCAGGTTCAGCGGACTCTTGCTGTAGAAGTTGGCGAACATCTGCACGTCGGGATCAGGAAAGTCGACGATGCGCCACGGCGTGATGTCGAACTTGCGCTGGAAGGCGCGGGCGGGGATCGTTGCCTGGTCGACCTGCTCGATCTCCATCTCGGCACCGACGTTCTTCCAGAGCTGCTGGAGCACCTGACCGTTGGCACGGCCGCGCGGCGTCGCGGTGAACAGCATCTTGAACTTCACTGGCTTGCCGTACTCCTTGATCAGGGCTGCGGCCTTCTTCGCATCCTCGGGCAACGCGCCGTCGTCCTTGCACTTGACCCACGAGCCGTCGCCGTAGGGGTTGCTCGCGGGACGGGCGAGTCCGTTGGTCAGCGCCTGCGACATCTTCTTGCGGTCGAGCGCCATCACCAGAGCCTGGCGCACGCGGACGTCGTCGAGCGGTTCGGCCTTGGTATTGAACGCGGCCACGGCGGCGCCTGAGCCGGCATAGGACAGGACCTGCAGGCTCGAGTCGGTCTTGGCACGCTGGATGTTGTCGGCTTCGAATTCGTCGACCCAGACCACGTCGGTCTCGCCCGACTTCAGGCTGGCGAAGCGCGATTGCGAATCCGGCAGCGGTCGCAATACGACGCGGTCGAGATTCGGCTTGGCCTTGTCCCAGTAGTCGGCATTACGCTCGACCACCATGCGGTCGCCGGCCGTCCACGACTTCAGCATGAACGGACCGGTGCCGACAGGATTGCGGTTGTAGTCGTCGCCCTTGGTCTGAACCGCCGTCGGCGAATGAATGGTGCTGTTCTGGTCTGGCCGGGTCAGCAG
>CAYZQZ010000408.1:0-4050 GCA_964480235.1 uncultured Reyranella sp.
TCGGCGTGTTCGGCATGTGGCCGGTCGCCGCCGACCTGCTGAAATCGCTCGGCATTTCGGTCGAGCGCCTGCAGGCCGGCACCAACGCCGGCCTCTACTCGACCTTTCAGCCGCCCACGGCGGCCCAGAGCGCGGCGATCGACCGTGAACTCGATACAATCTACGCCGCCTTCACGAGCCAGGTGCGCGACGCACGCAAGCTCGACGACGCCAGGCTCGACGATGCCGCGCGCGGCCGCGTCTTCAGCGGAACGGACGCCAAGCAGGCCGGGCTGGTCGACGAGCTGGGCGGCCTCGCCGCCGCGATCGATCTCGCCAAGGCCAAGTCGGGCATCGCTCGGGAGGCCTCGATCGAGCTGCGACGCTTCCCGCTGGAAGGCAACCGGTGGCAGAAGCTGCTCGACCGGGCGATGCGCCTAGCCGGAGCCGATGTCGCCGCCCCGCGATTGCGCCTGCCCCCTGAACTGCGCGAGACCGTGGCGCGGCTCGGCATCGCTACCCGGCCGGGCAATGTCCGCCTGCCACCCCTGCCGCCGCTCTGGCGCTAACTTTCCAATCGGGTCGTCGCCAGCGTATCCAGGCGATCGCCTGCCAGACGCAGTAGTGCCACCTCCTCCACCCGGCCACGCATCGGCAGGTGCTGGCGCTCGACGATGCGCGCTACCTGCTCGGCATGCATTGCACTGTCGAACAGGCCGAGCGTGATATGCGGCTCGAACGGCTGGCCGCCAGGCGCCGGGTTCAGCGCTTCGTATAGCTGGTGCAGTTCGGCCGCGCCGTCGGAAGGCTGCGCGAAGAGGTAGAGGTCGTGCCGCGCGATGCGGTCGACCATGAACCAGAACGGCCGGCGACTGATCTTCTCCACTGCCACCCGGAGTTCGGCCTCGCGGTCGACAGCCGCCCCGAACACAATCGTGAAGTGCGGACCGATCAGTTCCGCCTCCGTCGGATGATACTGTGCCCGGAGCCGACGCAACGCCGTGTCGTCGGCCTTCTCCAGCACAGGCCAGGCGACGACATACAGCATCGGTCGGATTCCGGTCTCAGGCGCCAGGATCAGCCGTAGCTCTTTGCCATGCCGAGCGCAGGATCCATCACTGCACCGTAAGGCGGGAACGGATAGCGCAGCCCGTTCTTGCCGAGATGGCCCATGCCCTCGATCGCGCGCAGAAATTCGTCCGGCGGACAGGCCATCAGCAGCTCGTCGTCGGCGACGCCCCCGTAGCGGCGCTCTGCGAAGCACGGCAGCGACAGCGAAGTCTGGCGCGTTGCGAGTGCCCGGCCCCACGAATCGGCGCAGGCGCTTTCGCCGGTCACGGTGAAGTCGTAGCGGCGATAGCGGTGATACTGCAGGCCGTTGATGAAATAGATCATCTGGCCGGGCGTGCCGTAGAACATGCAGATGTCCGGCGGATCGAGACGGGCGGAACGCAGCGGCGCTACGACGAGGCCGTTGTACTTGCCATGCGGCACGCGCGGCATCTGCGCCTGATGTGCAGCCGATGCCTCCTTATTGCCGAACCACACGCCGTTCATGTGGTCGCCCGACAGAAAGCCTTCGCCGGGATGGTTCAGGCCGACCACGCCGCCGCAATTTCCGCCGCGGGTGTTGTCGACCTCGATGCCGAGCGTGAAGCCGTACCAGCGCGACTGCGTCACCATCTGGCACATGGTGAACTTGAAGCCCTCCGTGGGGCGACGCAGGCCCTGGATCTTCTCCATGTCCTTGGCGTCCTCGAACAGCCGCATGCCGATCGGCTGGGTGCGGATGCGCAGCAGGTCGATCAGCTTGGCCGAGGCGTCAGCCAGCATCTTGCCCTCGATCTTTTCCGGCGGCGTCCAAGGCGCGGTCTTGTAACCCGGCGGTAGGGACTGGACGTTCATGATTTCCTCCGTCTTGTCATGTGAGGTTCAGCCCGCCGTCGGCGAGCACGATCTCTCCCGTAACGTACTGGTTGGCGATCAAGGCGGCCACCAGATCGGCGATATCCTCCGGCTTCGCCGGTCGCTTCATCGGCGAGCGGGTCTTCCAGGTCTCGAGCATGTCGGGCCAGTTGGCGGTCATCGGCGTTTCGACCAGCCCCGGGGCCACGGCATTCACCCGGATATCGGGCCCCAGCGAAAGCGCCAGCAGCCTGGTCACGTGATGCAGCGCCGCCTTCGAGGCGGCATAGGGAATCGACGAGCCCTTGGGCCGCACGCCGGCATGGGTGCCGATATTGACGATCGAGCCCTTGGCGGCACGTAATGCGGCCTCGGCCTCGGCGACCAGCACGAAGGGCGAAATCAGGTTCACGTCGAGCATCTGACGCCACAACGCCGGCGTGGCGGCCTTCAGATCGCTGTGGGGGATGCGGATCGAGAGCCCGGCATTGTTCACCAGCACATCGAGGCGGCCGTGTGCCTTCAGCACGTCGGCGATCAAACTTGCCGCGGCCGTGTCATCACCGAGGTCGGCCTGATGATACGACGCCCGCTTCAGTTCCTTAGCCATGGCCATGCCCGATTCGGCCGACCTGCGCGAATGCAGCGCAACTACATAGCCGTCGCGGCACAGACGGCGCGCAATGGCAGCCCCGATGCCCGACGTCGAGCCGGTAACCAGTGCTACCTTGTCAGACATGTGACTTCAGCGCGTCCAGCGTTTCGTCCGGCCGCTCGACCATCATGAAGTGACCGCTGTGCTTGACCACGACAGTGCGGGCGCCGGCAATCGCCTGCCCCAGCGCACGTCCCTTGGATACCGGCGTCATCAGATCGCCATCGCCCAGGACCAGCACGGTCGGGCACGTGATCGCAGCGGCCCGGATCAGGGCGTCCTTGTAGGCATTGCAGGCCGCAAGATCGGCATGGATTACGCCGGGTGTGTTGCGCACCAGCACAGCGAGCGCTTCGCGCCGCAACCACAGGCCAGGTGAGACCATGCCGCCCTTGTGCAGCGCAGTGCCGATGCCCCAGAAGGCCATCAGCTCCTGAACCTTAAGGGTATCGGCCTTGGCCGATTCGATCATCTCGGGATGCACTGGCATTTCCGAGGCGACGCCGCACAGGCCAAGCGCGCGCACCTTGCCCGGATACCGCGCGGCGCAATCGAGCGCCACCAGCGCGCCCATCGAATGGCCGACCAGCGCGGCACTCTTCACGCCGGCCGCCTCGATCAATCGGGCGGTCCAGTCGGCCAGCGTCCCGATCTCGGCGAGCCCGGGGCCCTGAGACCGGCCATGGCCGGGGAAATCGACCGCCAGCACACCGCGCCCATGATGGGCGAACCAGCGCGTCTGCAGCCGCCAGGTGGTTCGGTCGAAACCCGCGCCATGCAGGAATATCACCGTCGGCTCAGCCGGATCGAAATTGGCGCCGCCGGTGGTCGCGAACACCTCGCGACCGTCTACCGTGAGCTTCATGGTCAGGCCTTCTGCGAGGCGCGGAGGGCCTGCCCGAGATCGTCGAGCAGGTCCTCGGGATCTTCAAGCCCGACCGAGAGGCGGATCATGCCCTCGCCGATCCCGGCCTGCTTCAGCGCTGTGGCGTCGAGCTGGGCGTGTGTCGTCGAAGCGGGATGGATCACCAGCGATTTTGCGTCGCCGACATTGGCAAGGTGCGAGAACAGCTTCAGCCGCTCGATAAAGCGACGGCCGGCTTCGCGGCCACCCTTGATGTCGAACGAGAAGATCGAACCCGCCCCCCTGGGCAGCAGCTTTTTGGCCAGGGCATGATCAGGATGCTCCGGCAGTTCGGGCGAGGCGATGCTCTCGACAGCCGGGTTGCTCTTCAGGAAGGCGATCACCTTGCGGGCATTCTCGCCGTGCCGGGCAACGCGCAGCGGCAGGGTTTCGAGGCCCTGTAGCAGATAGAAAGCGTTCTGCGGCGCCAGGCAGCAGCCGAAGTCGCGCACCCCCTCGGCGCGGGCGCGCATGATGAAGGCATGCGGGCCGAACTCCTCGGCGAAGTCGATGCCGTGATAGCCGGCATAAGGCTCAGTGAGCGTCGGAAACTTGCCCGACGCCTCCCAGTCGAAGCTTCCGCCATCGACGATCACGCCGCCGATCG
>CAYZQZ010000409.1:0-4045 GCA_964480235.1 uncultured Reyranella sp.
AACTGGTGCGCGAGGAGACTTTTGGGCCCGCTATCCCGATCATTCGCGTCAAGGACATCGAGCACGCCATCCAAGTGTCGAACGGCACGGCCTACGGTCTGTCGTCGGGTGTCTGCACCGACAACCTCAACTACATCACCCGATTCGTCGACGAACTCCAGGTCGGCACCGTCAACATCTGGGAAGTTCCCGGCTATCGCATCGAGATGTCGCCGTTCGGCGGCATCAAGGACTCGGGGCTCGGCTACAAGGAAGGCGTGCTCGAAGCGATGAAGAGCTTCACCAACGTGAAGACCTGGTCGCTGCCGTGGCCTGGCTAGAGGGGCCGGGCTAACCGGCGACGGTCACGACGACACTGCCGGTCTTGCCACCAGCCTCCACGCGCCGGTGGGCGGCGACGATGTCGTCGAAGCCGAAGCGGCTGTCGATCACCGGCTTGTAGACCCCTGCGTCGCACAATTCCTTCAGGGCCATCACGTCGGACAAGCGCCCGGGCGCGACCCCGCCGATGACCCTGAATCCGCCGACCGCCGACTGGAACGGTGCCGCGAGAAGTTCGGGCAGGCCGGCCGCAAGCAGCACCAGGCGTGCGCCCTTGCCGAGCGCAGGTCGGAAGTCCGGGACAGCGAGATTTCCCACGGTGTCGATGATGACGTTCCAGCGCTCACCGACAGCAGCGAAACTGGTGGTCATGTAGTCGACCGTGGCTTCGGCGCCGAGAGATCTCACCCTGTTCGCCTTGCCGGATGAACAAACCGCCGTGACGTGCGCCCCGAGGTGCCGCGCGATCTGGACGGCGGCGATGCCGACGCTGCCGCCGGCGCCGTTGATCAATATCCGTTCTCCGCGCCGGATCCGGGCGCGGTCACGCAGGAAATGCAGCGCCGTGGTGCCGCCGAACGACAAGGTCGCCGCCTCATCGAAGGAGAGCGCCGCGGGCTTGGGCACGATAGCCGCGTTTTCGGCCAGGGCAATGTACTCGGCGTGGTTGCCGACTCTTGCCCCGGTGAAGGCGAAGACTTCGTCCCCCACCCGAAATCTCGATACCCGCGATCCGATCGCCGCGACGGTTCCTGCACACTCCGCGCCGAGGATTGGTCGGCGAGGACCGGACCATCCCAATGCAGGCCGGGCAAGAAGACCGAATCCGCGGGGAAAGTTCGCTCCACGCACCCGGCAATCTCCCGATGATACGGTCGTTGCATGGATACGAATTAAGACATCGCGATCAGCGGGCGCGGGAGTGGGCAGGTCGCGAATGGCCACGTTCTCGGGCGGCCCGTAGCGGGCGACGATCGCGGCCTTCATGAATCGGTTCCTCGGGGCTGGGGGAAGGCGTGGTCTGCACCATCGGCAAGGGCCATGGCACCCCATTCAAGCACGACTAACGACCCGTGTTGCTGTCGGAATCCGACGATTGTCCCGATAAATCCTGCGGTCGCGGCCGAACTTTAATTCGTTGGCGTGGCGGCCGATTCCGGCTTCACTCCCGAACTCGCAAGGAGGAAGCCCATGGCTGAAACCACGACCTATCGAGGCGCCTGCCATTGTGGCGCGGTCGCCTACAGCGTCGAGCTGGACCTCGCCACCACACTCAAGTGCAGCTGCTCGATCTGCACCAAGCTCGGCGCGGTGTCGGCTTTCGCGCCCAGATCCAGCTTCACGCTGAAATCTGGCGCCCAGCATCAGGGCGACTATCTGTTCGGCAAGAAGGCGCTGAACCATCGCCTCTGCACTCTTTGCGGCATCGAAAGTTATGCCGAAGGCGCGATTCCCGACGGCACGCCGACGGTCGGAATCAACCTGCGGTGCATCGACGGTGTCGATGTCGACAAACTGTCGCCCAGTCCGCGGGACGGCCGCAGCCTCGAGAAATCGCAATCACCGGGAGAATGGACATGGCCACCAGGCAGGCCGACAAGGCGAAGAAACTGAGGGCGCTGCACGAGGCGCCCGGCGCTTTCGTGATCCCCAATCCTTGGGATGCCGGCTCGGCGCGCGTGCTCGAGGGCCTGGGCTTTCAGGCGCTGGCGACGTCGAGCGGCGCCAAGGCGGGTGTGCTCGGCAAGCGCGACGGCAAGGTCACGCGCGAGGAGTCGATCGCCAATGCGCGCCTGATCGCCGGTGCCGTCGACATCCCGGTGATCGGCGATCTCGAGAAGGGCTTTGGCGATTCGCCGGCGGCCGCCGCCGAGACCATCCGGCAGGCCGCCACCGCCGGCCTGGTCGGCGGCTCGATCGAGGATGCCACCGGGAACAAGGACAATCCCCTGTACGACATCGAGGCCGCGGCCGCCCGTGTGAAGGCGGCGGCCGAGGCCGCGCGAGCACTGGGCTTTCCGTTCGTGCTGACGGCGCGCGCGGAGGGCTGCCTGCGCGGCAGGCCGGATGTCGATGAGATCATCAAGCGTCTGCAGGCGTTCGAGGCAGCGGGGGCCGACGTCCTGATGGCGCCGGGTTTGCCGGATCTGGCCGCAGTCAAGAAGGTGACAAGCGCGCTCAAGAAGCCGTTCAACTTCATGGTCGGCATCCCGAAACGATCCTTTTCGAAGGCCGAACTCGAGGCTGCGGGCGTCAAGCGTATCAGCCTCGCCACCTCGCTCTACAAGGCGGCTATGACCGGCCTGCTGGCTGCCGCTAGGGAAGCGAAGGACGGAAACTTCGGGTATGTCGACCGTGTGGTGTCCACTGCCGACCTCAGCGCCTTCATGACGGAGTAGCGGGACGCACCAGTCCTCGTGTTCGGCGGACCAATGCCCAGCGGTTCGGCCTTCCACGGCTGGCGGGTCGTCGCAGCGTGCTTCGTCATCGCTGCCTTTGCCTGGGCGCTCGGACTCTTTGGCTCGAGCGTCTACCTGCAGGCAGTGACGGCCGCCCATGGCTGGCCGATCGCCGACGTAGCGGTCGCCATCACGCTGTTCTTCGTCGTCAGCGCGCTGGTACAGCGCAGCGTCGGCCGTGGCATCGATCGCTGGGGGCCGCGGCCGGTCCTGCTATCGGGTGCGGTGCTCATGGCACTGGGCGTCGCCGCCATCGGCCAGGTCACGGCGCGGTGGCAGCTCTATCCCTGCTTCGTGCTGATCGGCGTCGGCTGGTCGACGCTCTCGACCACCGGCCTGACCGCCACGGTCGCGCCGTGGTTCGAGCGCTATCAGGGTCGCTCGATGACCCTCGCCATCATGGGCGCGAGCATCGGGGCCATCGTCGGCGTGCCGGCGCTGCTGCTGGCGCTCAGGAAGCTCGGACTCGCCGCTGGATTGGCGGTGGTCGGTCTGGTCACGGCGGCGGTGCTGCTTCCTCTGATTGCCCGGGTCCTGCGCTTTCGCCGGCCGGAGGATATCGGCCAGCGCCGCGACGGTGCCGCGCCGGTTGCGGAGGCCACAGCCGTGCCGCAACGGCCACCGATTGCCACTCCGGAAAACCGGCACCTCCTGCTGTGGAGCGCTGCGGCGGCGTTCGCCCTCGCTCTCACGGTGCAGATCGGGTTCATCACGCACCACGTTGCCCTGGCCGCGCCGGCGCTGGGCACGGAGGGCGCGGGACTGCTGGTCAGCGCCACCGGTGTTACTGCCTTCGCCGGGCGGCTGGTGCTGGCGCGCATCGTCGATCGCGTCGATGTACGCCTGCTCGCCTGTGGCGTGATGCTCGCCCAGACGAGCGCCTTGCTCGTGCTCGCTCTCGTTCCCTCGACGGTCGTGCTGGTCGGCGCAAGTCTGGTCTATGGATATGGTATCGGCCACGTGACGACGCTTGGCCCAGTCGTCGTGCGGCGTGAATTCGGCGCGACAGCCTTCGGCGCGACCTACGGGACGGCGGCGACGGTGATCCAGCTCACGTCGGCCTTCGGGCCGGCTCTGTTCGGCCTGATGCGCGACGGCCTGGGTGGATACCAGCCGGGGCTTGCCGTCGCCTCGGGCGTCACGTTGCTGGGCTGTTCGATCCTCTTTGCGGGCGGCCGGCTTGCGCGGCGCGGGGCCAAAACCTGAGCTTCGGCGGCGCACAGCGGCTGAAAACATCGCTGCGGCGTGCATTTCACGTCCCGTCG
>CAYZQZ010000410.1:0-4035 GCA_964480235.1 uncultured Reyranella sp.
GCAACCAGACTTTCCGGCCGCTTCAGTGAGGGATTTTGTCTCCGGCGCTTACACGCGCCGCCACCCGGTGCTACAAGGGGCGCAACGAAAGTCCTGAGGGAGGTCGGCGATGCGGTTCGGATCCTTGCTGGCGGCGGCGAGTCTGCTGGTGGCGCCGGTCATGGCGTCCAATGCCTCGGCGCAGGCCGCCTATCCGACCAAGCCGGTGCGCCTGATGGTCGGCGCCAGTGCCGGCGGCGGCACCGACATCGTGGCCCGCATGCTGGCCGACAAGTTCGCCGAGTCGATGAAGGGCAGTTACGTCGTCGAGAACAAGCCCGGCGCCTCGAACACCATCGCCTCCGATCTGACCGCCAAGGCAGTGCCCGACGGCCACACCCTGCTGGTCGCGACCAACACCGGCCAGGCGATCGCACCGCACCTCCTGAAGCTCGGTTTCGACCCGATCAAGGACCTGACGCCGATCGGCCTGGTGGTCAGCGTGCCCAACGTGCTGGTCGTGGGTCCGGCCGTGCCGGTGAACTCCGTGCAGGAACTGATCGCGCTGATGAAGGCCAAGCCCGGCGCGCTGCGCTACGGCTCGTCGGGCATCGGCAGCACGCAACATATCGCGGGCGAGGCCTTCGACGCGGCGGCGGGCGTCAAGGCCGTGCACGTGCCCTACAAGGGCTCGGCGCAGGCGCATCTCGACATCATCGCGGGCAACATCGAGATGATGTTCGACACGACCTCGTCGGCGATGGGCCAGATCAAGGCCGGCAAGTTCAAGCCGCTCGCCGTGACCTCGGCCAGGCGCAGCGCCGAGCTGCCCGACGTGCCGACCCTGATCGAGGCGGGGCTGGCGGGCTTCGACATGACGACCTGGTACGCGGTCTATGTGACGGCGGGCTCGCCGCCCGAGATTGTGGCGAAGCTGCAGGCCGAACTCGCGCGCGTCGTGGCCCTGCCGGACGTGCAGGCCAGGCTGCGCAGTCTGGGCGGAGAGCCCGGCGGCATGACCGTCGAGCAGTTCACGAAATACAACGCCCAGGAATACGAGCGCTTCGGCCGTTTGATCCGCGAGGCCGGCATCAAGCCGGAGTGACTACAAAGCCGTGATAGGGCGCCCGTTCAGCCGTTGAGCTGTCGGGCGATGAACGCCTTCACCGTCTCGCGCGCCTTGTCGGTGTTCGGGCCGGGCTCGGCGACCCATTCATGGGTCGACCCCTCGAACTCGCGGTACTCGCAAGAGCCGCCGGCATCGCGGTAGGCCTGGCAGAATTCCTTCTGCATCTCGGGCAGCACGTTGTCGTCGGCGCCGCCCTGCATGATCAGGAACGGCACCAGCCGGACTTTTTCCTTGCGTGCCAGGATCGCCCGCGGATTGCCTTCGTGGATCGAGTCCCACGGCACGAAGAAGATCGTGTTGTTCTTGATCATGGTCTCGTTCTTGCGGTTCACCGCGTTCTGGTAGCGCGCGAGCGTGTCGGAGGGCGGTGAGCGCATGGCGACCCACGAGACCGTGGCATCGACGTTCGATGCGCCGGCGAGCGGGATCGCGGTGTAGCGGGGATCGTGCGGCCGCATCGACAGGAGCTCGGCGACGTGGCCGCCGCTCGACGAACCGTAGATGCCGAGTTTCGAGACGTCGCCGTTCCAGCGCGCCGCGTTGATCTTTAGCCAGCGCGCGGCGTAGTTGGCGTCCTGCACGCAGGCGGGATAGGGCGCCTCGCCGCCGAGGGTGAGATCGACCGCGACGACCAGCAGTCCGGTTTCGGCGAGCGCCCGGTCCATCGGTTCCTCGGCCAGGCGATCCTTGCGGTTCCAGCCGCCGCCATGCAGGTCGAGCACGGCCGGGAAGGGACCGGGGCCCTTGGGCTTGTAGATGCGGGCCATCAGCATGCGGCCGGCTGCGTTCTTGCGCAGTTCGACCTCGCTTACTTCGACGTCGAAGCGCGCCTTGGGGTCGTAGGCGGGGAGGCGGGTCGCTTGGGCGGTGGCGTGCGTGTCCATGATTGTCCTCCTGCTGATCCGGCCGGAGCGGGATGCTACAAGGAGCGAAATGCCCGGTCGAGGCGGAGGAAAGTCCAGGATGCGACTAAAAGTTCTGCTGTCGATGGCCAGCCTGCTGCTGCCGGTCGCGGCACCCTCACAAACTCAGGCGCCCTATCCGACCAAACCGGTTCGGCTGATGGTCGGCGCCAATGCCGGCGGCGGCACCGACATCGTGGCCCGCATGCTGGCCGACAAGCTCGCCGACTAGATGAAGGGCACCTATGTGGTCGAGAACAAGCCCGGGGCCTCCAACACCATCGCCGCCGATCTGACCGCCAAGGCAGCTCCTGACGGCCACACCCTGCTGGTCGCGACCAACACCGGCCAGGCGATCGCGCCGCATCTGCTGAAGCTCGGCTTCGATCCGATCAAGGACCTGACGCCGATCGGTCTCGTGGTCAGCGTGCCCAACGTGCTGGTCGTCGGCCCGTCGGTGCCGGCCAAGAACGTGCAGGAGCTGATCGCGCTGATGAAGGCCAAGCCCGGCGCCTTCCGCTACGGCTCCTCCGGCATCGGCAGCACCCAGCACATCGCCGGCGAGGCCTTCGACACGGCGGCCGGCGTGAAGGGCATGCACGTGCCCTACAAGGGCAGCGCCCAGGCGCATCTCGACATCATCGCCGGCAATATCGAGATGATGTTCGACACGACCTCGTCGGCGATGGGCCAGATCAAGGGCGGCAAGTTCAAGCCGCTGGCCGTGACCTCGGCCAAGCGCAGCGCCGAGCTGCCCGAGGTGCCGACCCTGATCGAGGCGGGTCTCGCGGGCTTCGACATGACGACCTGGTACGCGGTCTACGTCACGGCAGGCTCGCCGCCCGAGACCGTGGCCAGCCTGCAGGCCGAGCTGGCGCGCATCGTCGCGTTGGCCGACGTGCAGGCCAAGCTGCGCGGCCTCGGTGGCGAGCCGGGCGGCATGACGGTGGATCAGTGCGCCAAGTTCAACGTTCAGGAATACGAGCGCTTCGGCCGGCTGATCCGCGAAGCCAACATCAAGCCGGAATGATCTTTAGGCCTGGGAAGCCGGTCAAGGCGTTGCAAGAGAGCCCGGGTGGCCGTTCGGTCTGCGCTGAAAATTCACGAACGGATTCCTTCAGGGCCAGCCAGTGGATGCTCATCAGGCGTCTGCGAACGGATTGCATCGAGCGCCTCTGTGATCTTCAGCACTTGCACTCGACAACGGCTGTATAAGTCCGGTGAGCTTGGCGAAGCCGTGAGGTGTAGGGTTTTACCTGGCGCGAGCCAGATCGGGCACAGGCCATCCGTTCATCCATTGTTTCGCGCTATCTATTTGTCCTGCTGCATCTTTATCTCGACGCGGCGATCACGCGCCTGCTCTGCCCGACTCCATGGCGGAGTCACCGTTTCGCTCGAGCCCTTGCCGATCACGAGAATTGATTCTTCGGCGACGCCTTCGCTCATCAGAGCAAGCTTCACCACGCCGGCGCGCCGTATCGAAAGGATGTTGTTGTCCAGATTGCTGCCCGCCCGGTCGGCGTGACCGATGCAGATCAGTCGAGCCTGAGGTTTGTTCGATGCCAGCCGTGCAGCGGCCTGGACTTGTGCGAGTCCGGCAGGCGACAGGGCATGGACCCCGGAATTGAAGTAGATAACATGAGTATCGAGCTGCTGCGTGCGGGCACGGAAAGGAATTAACATAGCAATGAGCGAAAGTGCCGCCACAGTGCGGCGTGACCGACAGTTCGCGTTTGTCATGATTCGGTGTCTTTAAGGTTGTACTGCAAGCCGCTCTAAATCGAGGTTTGCATGGAATTGCCGGGCGTTGCTGATCTCGCTGGCATCGCGGCGATTTGCCAGTGCGATCGGGCGTCAGAGTGGGCGCCGCTGTCGGGACGCGCGAACCCCTTTGCATTCCTAGCTTTGGATGCCGCGCTCAGGCTTACAATGACGGAACAATAAGGCGGGATGCCGATTTGGAAGAGCCGGTGATCGGCCCCCACGAGGTGGTCCAGGTATTACGTTAGTAGAAGCCGTCGTTTG